>DPKY01000224.1 GCA_003542275.1 Methylococcaceae bacterium
GTCCATACTGGCGGGGTCTGCAATGGCGCGTATAGCCAGAAAGGGAAGGGCGTAGTGCTGTGCAACTTGTGCTATGGCATAACTTTCCATATCAAGGGCTATCGCACCCGTTTTTTCGTGGATTGTTTGTTTTTCTTGCGCCGTTGACACAACGTAGGGACTATTGAGCAAAGCCCCGCTGTAAGCGGCAATGTGCGAGCCTAAAACGGTTTTAGCGTGTTGATGCCACAGCGCATTCACGGGGGTTTGCATCCCATTACTATCGAGTAAGCTATCCGCCAGCACCAAGTCCCCCATTTTAAGCTCAGGGGCCAGCGCACCGGCACATCCCCAACTAATTAGCTGAGTCGCGCCACGGCTAACGGCCAGTTCAGCGGCCTTACGGGCGTTTTCTGCGCCCGCGCCTGAGTGAATGAGCATCACTTCATCGGTTAAGAGGCTAAATTTACCGCGTCGCAGACCGTCTTCCCAGAGGGCATGAGGCAATTTTTTGAGTGTACTCAGTTCCTGAGCGAGGGCAACAATAATTCCAGTTATCACTTTTTATCCAGTTCGTTACGATAGCGAGCAAGCGCCCACAAAGGGAAAAATTTATCGTAACCATGATATTTCAAATAGAACACTTTTGGAAAGCCTGGCGCAGTGAAACAATTATCGCTCCATACGCCATTGGCATTTTGTGAGCGCAAAATGAAGTCAATCCCTGCTTTCACTTCAGGGCACGTCGCTTCACCGGCGGCACATAAAGCCAGCACCGCCCACGCCGTTTGAAACGCGGTGCTAAAGCGATATTTGCCGCTCGCACTGGTGTCGTGATAGCTGTAATTATCTTCACCCCAGCCGCCATCGGCGCGTTGAACGCTTTTTAACCATGCAGCCGCTTTTGTATACATTGTATCTGTTTTGGGTAGATTCGTTTGCTCAAGTGCTAGCAAGACAGACCATGTTCCGTAAACGTAATTGGTTCCCCAACGCCCAAACCAAGAGCCATCAGGCTCTTGTTCGCTACGCAAATAAGTAATAGTACGCTCGAGTGCGGCGGTGTATTCAGGGTGGTTTTGTGCCATTTTTCCCATCAACATAGCGCAACGGGCGCTCACGTCTGCCGTGGGTGGATCGAGTAATGCACCGTGATCGGCAAAAGGAATTTCGTTGAGATAATAGTAGGTATTGTCCACATCAAATGCCCCGTAACCGCCATTTTTAGATTGCATTTGCGCAATCCACTGCGTCGCATCTGCAATCGATTCTGCTAAGGCGTCCGCTTTGTCGGATTCGGCCATTGCAAAAGCGACAACGGCGGTATCATCAACATCAGGGTAATGTGGATTGTTAAACTGAAATGCCCAACCACCGCCTTTGACATTCGGCCGTGAAATTTGCCAATCACCGGGTTCGTCAATTAACTGTTTCGTTTTGAGCCACGCGTAAGCACGCGCAAGGCTCTCGCTAGTCGCTTGGCTGGGCGCGGCTTTTTGTACTTCCTGCAAGGCAAGCGCCGTCAAGCCTGTGTCCCAAACTGGTGACAGACAAGGTTGGCAGTAGGCATCGTGGTCGTTGATGACCAGTAATTTGTCAATCGCTTTTCGCGCGGTGACCACCAACTCATGGTTTTTATCATAGCCTAGCAAAAGCAAGGCTTCATAAGCGTTGACCATTGCTGGGAAAATCGCCCCGAGGCCGTCTTCACCATTGAGGCGCTCAACAAACCAATCGTGTGCTTTTTTGATGGCGAGTTCATGCGCTTTTTGCGGAATTAAGGGGCGCGTTGAGCGGCCTAATTTATCGAGCCCTAAAAAGAATTTATTGAGCAGTGTGCGTTCGGGGAAATAATGTTTTTCCTCATCGGGGTGCGTGACAAAGAGTTCTAACACGTTAATTTTATGCGGATTTTTCGCCGTTGCTTTGAGCGTGCATAAAATAAACAGTGGAATCATCACCGTGCGTGACCAATAGGAGACTTTATCAATATGAAACGGAAACCATTTGGGGAAGAGCATGATTTCAACAGGGATATACGGCACACCGCGCCAAGGGAGTTGCTCAAAAGTAGCAAGTGCAATGCGCGTGAACACATTGGCTTTTGCCGCGCCTCCTTGACTTAAAATCCACTCACGCAGTTTGGCCATGTGTGGCGCGTCGATGTCATCGCCAGCCATTTTCAGCGCGTAATATACTTTTACAGAGCAGCTAATTTCCCCCTGCCCGCCGGTAAAAAGAGGGTAACTGCCGTCTGCACTTTGACGTGAACGCAGATACACGGCAATTTTGGCTTGTAGTTTTTCGTCAATATCACCAAGATAGTGCATCATCATGATGTATTCAGCGGGAATGGTGCAATCAGCTTCAAGTTCAAAGACCCAATAGCCCTGCTTGTCTTGCATATTTAAAAGCGCATTGTGTGCTTGCGTGATTGCTTTATCTAAATTGAGTGCTTTTGAGTGAATAGCACTTGATGCGCTGTCACTCGTTTCACTGCTACTTGTATTGGGTGTGTCTTTAAACATGACTGTCGTCCTTAAAAATCACTGAATTTTGTAAGTCCAATCGTGCGAAACAAGTCCACGACTGGCAAGATTGAACAGTGCTGTTAATAAAAAGTCACTGCGTACCGTTAAATTGGTGGCAATAATGGTGGCTTTCACACTATTGCGTGTAATTTTTGCTTGCTCGGAAACATTAAAATCTAAATTACTTTTAATTTTTCGTAGCGTTAACACCGCCATACCCAATGCCCAAAGACAAAATTTTCGGATACCTGTTTCGTGCGCAGGAATCAGTAGCGTATAGCGTAGCGCATTGTGAAGATGTCCTTGCGCGATGCTAATGAGATGCTCTAAGCCTTTTCTAAACGCCTCGTCGTGTGTTTGAGGTGTGAGATTTTTTAGCGCAAAACCGGTTTCAGTGAAAATATCTTGTGGTAACCAGCAGACGCCACGCTGCGCATCATCCCAAATGTCTTTCAAAATATTGGTCATTTGCAGGCCTTGACCAAAGGAAACAGACAGCGTGAGTAATTCTTTTTCGTGCACGGCAATGGCTGGCGAGTAATGGCAAAACAGTTTCGCTAACATCTCGCCCACGCATCCGGCAACGTAGTAGCAGTAATTGTCCATGTCACCGAGTGTGGCGAGACCATCATGGAGATTTTGCGCTTGAAAAATGGGCATCCCCTTTGCCATGGTCGTGACGCACTGCGTGAGTGCACTCACTTGCTCGGGCGTGAAGCTGTGCGTGATTTGAATGACTCGCGGCAAAACGTGAATGAGCTGATGTTCAGCGGGAATGGTTTGCTCAGAGAGCAGTGGCGCAAGTTCTACGGCAAAGACTTCCGCATTTTGCCCCGTTGTCACCACCTCAATAAATTCACTGCAAAAATATTTTTTTTGCGCTGCAGAGAGTGATACTTCATCTTCGATGGTATCAACAATCCGGCAAAGTAAATAAGCATTGGCCACAACGTTACGCAGTGCATCGGGCAGCTGCGGAATGGTGAGTGCAAACGTCCGAGAAACGCCATCAAGCAGCCATGCTTGAAATTGATCATCAGATAATTCGTGTAGCGTTTTTGAATTTTCTAAAGCAGTTTGAGTTTCGTGGGTCATAAAGTTTGAAGAGGATTTGCATTTTTGAGAATGAAAAATAATTTTATAGGGTAATAATAGACTTTTTGTTGGGGATTTGCAAAGCAATGTTGTTTTGTTGTGAATGTGCTAAAGTGACTTTGATGAAAAATTGATTCCTAACAAAAACAGTTACTTATTTAAATAAACTCAGTTGTCACCAGATAATTTTAGGCAAACACTGGAGTCCAATACCAAAAGAGAGTATTCTAGTCAAAAAGTAGGATAACCGTATGAAAGCATTTATCTTTTTATAACGTGCTGATTTTTAAGTTAGATTTATTGTTGTTTTATAGCGACAGTGTTGTTTTAGCTATAATTGATTTATTTTTTGGAGAAATTATTTTATGGGTGTGCCGTTACGTCAGCAGTTAACTGTTGCGAGTTATTTAATCAAACAAAAAATGGGGGGCGTTAAAAAATACCCGCTTGTGTTGATGCTTGAACCTTTATTTCGTTGCAATTTAGAGTGTGCTGGATGCGGCAAAATTGATTACCCCGACGATATTTTAGACAAACGCCTGTCATTTGAAGAATGTATGCAAGCCGTTGATGAGTGCGGTGCACCGATGGTTTCCATTCCAGGCGGCGAGCCGTTAATTCACAAAGAAATGCCGCAAATTGTGGCCGGTTTGATTGCGCGTAAAAAATTTGTTTACTTGTGCACCAATGCACTACTGCTCAAAAAACGCATTGATGATTACACGCCATCACCCTATTTGACTTTTTCTATTCATTTAGACGGCATGAAAGAGCGTCATGACACCTCAGTGTGTCAAGAAGGGGTGTTTGAGCGAGCCGTAGAAGCTATTAAGTTGACATTAGGCAAAGGGTTTCGCGTCACCATTAACTGCACGCTTTTTCAAGGTGAAACGGCGCCAGAGGTCGCAGAATTTTTAGATTATGCGATGGAACTTGGCGTAGAAGGCGTTACCATTGCCCCTGGATTTAGCTATGAACACGCGCCACAGCAAGATGTTTTTATTAAAGGCAATGACATTAAAGACCTGTTTCGTGGTATTTTCAAAATTGGCAAAACACGCAAATGGAAACTCAATCACTCGTCGCTCTATTTAGATTTCCTCGCCGGTAATCAAGACTACAACTGCACGCCGTGGGGCAATCCAACGCGCAACGTATTTGGTTGGCAAAAACCTTGTTACTTACTTGCCGACGAGGGCTATGCGGCCACGTTCAAAGAACTGCTCGATACAACGCCTTGGGATAAATACGGTAATGTGAATAATCCAAAATGTGCAAATTGTATGGCGCATTGTGGTTATGAAGCGACGGCGGTTGAGGATATGTTAAAAAATCCACTCAAAGGCTTACTCACTGCGTTACGCGGAATTAAAACAGACGGGGAGATGGTCAGTATTCCAACGCCATCGGCGGCAAAAGCCTCGTCACTTTCGGATATTCCCATCAAAGTAGAATCTACACGCTAGTTATCATTTTTAGGTTGAGGAGTTTGTGATGTTATTGAAGAAACTGGCTATTATTGCTTTATCGGCAAGCAGTTTGTATGCAACATCCGCTTTTTCGCAAGAAGAAAGCGCGACGGCGCGGCAAATTATTGATAAATTTCAAACTGAGTTAATTCATGTTATGAAAGAGGGCAAAAAATTGGGTTACGCGGGACGTTATGAAAAACTTGAGCCTG
>DPKY01000205.1 GCA_003542275.1 Methylococcaceae bacterium
TATTGAAATACGTTAATAGCCCTTTTTCATCAAGGGTGTAAACACCGTCGCCTAAATTATCTAAGATGATTTTTTGCCATGTCTGCGTCTTGGCGGCAACATTATCGAGCGCTTTTTGAGCAGAAATATCGGTGCGAATAGAAATGTATCGGTCGATTTTGCCTTGCTCGTTCGTGAAAGGCACAATGGTAGATTTTACCCAATAAAATTGGCCTGTTTTAGTGCGATTGCAAACCGTACCTTCCCAAACATGGCCACTACAAATGGTTTTCCACATATCCACAAAAAAATCGGCGGAATGATAGCCAGATTTTAAAATGCGATGATTTTGCCCAATGAGTTCTTCTTTACTATAGCCACTGATATCGCAAAATCGTTGATTAACATAGATAATATTACCCGCACAATCACTCATGCTAATAATGGCGTGCTCGTCAAAAGCATTTTTTTGCTGATGGAGTTCATGTAGCGTATTTTCGATAATTTTTTCGTATTTTTGCGTATGAAAATAAATGAAAACGTAACTGACGAGCACCCCAACCAGCAATAGCCCACTTAGCCACATATTGGTTGATGCAAACAACAGCGCTATCGAAAAAAATAACACGCCAGCGAGTGCGATAAGAGGCCCTCTTATGTGTTTTTTTCGTTGCTGATGGTTTGTGTCAAACAACATTAGGCGCACCTAATCACTTTTTTGCAATGGTATTCCACGCAGCAATCCATGCTTGCGACTGATATAACTCACTTTTTTTATCAAGCGTCCCGTTTAAAATAAGTTCCAGTGTCGTGTAGATAATGCCAAAAAAACAACTATAAATGAGCATTGGCTCAAGCGCTCGGATTTCACCATTATTGATACCTAACTGAAATATTTTTAGCATTTTATTCACCGCAGGCGTTTTTAAAAAAGGTTTTTCATCACGCAAAAATTCAGCGTGATTGACCGTTAATAAAAAGCGTAGCGCGTCGGGGGCTTGTTCAACGAGTTTAAATAATAAATCCACTAGGCTGTGGAGTTGGTCGGTCGATTTTTTATTACGACGACGAATGTCATCAATCGATACGCTCAAGCTGTCTACGATATTGCTATAGAGCACGCAGGCAATGTGCTGTTTATTTTCAAAATAGCGATAAAGCTCATGTATATTGTCTAGTTTTGCTGCCAGTGCAATATCGGAGAGTGAGGTATTTAGATAACTTTTTTGGACAAATAACCCCAACGCTGCGCGGAGAATCTCATCTTGCACAGGGGTGTTTCTTTGAATAGAGATTGTTTCTTGTTCCATTTTCTTCTCAAACTCAGTCAACTCAATGACCGTTTTTTTGTGTAGTGTTAATAGCGGTAAAAGCCGCCTGTAGATAGTGAACCATTGACCATAAAGTGAGGATAGCAGCAATATAGAACAAACCATAGCCTAGCGAGAGCACGGGAATGCCAAAGACATCATCACGATAAAGAAAAAAGCCAATGGAGAGCATTTGCGCACTTGTTTTCCATTTTCCTAATTGCGAGACTTGAACTTGAGCACGTTTGCCAATTTCCGCCATCCATTCCCGCAACGAGGCAATCTNNTAATTTCTCGACCAATAATAATTGCTGCTGGAATGGCAAAATAAGCGCTATGAATTTGTTCAACCAGCAACACCAAAACCACCGCTACCATCAATTTATCGGCAACAGGGTCTAAAAATGCACCAAACTGCGTTTCAAGACGCAGACGTCGAGCAAGATAACCGTCTAGCCAATCGGTAAAACCCGCTAATAAAAAAATTAACGTACACGCAAGATGGCTATATTGCCAAGGCAAATAAAAAACAATTGCCAGTAATGGAATGAGCGCAATGCGTAAGAGCGTTAGATAGATAGGAAGATTAAATGCCAGTGCCATGTTGATGTGCTAAGTCGCTCGTGAGGAGTAGCCAAAGAACTCGGCTTGTGTGTTAAGAAAAGCGTTTTGAGACGCGTTACTATTAAATCTGACGATATTGTAAACGATGCGATAGCTTCATCAAACTATTTTTGTGTCAAACAGGGCAAGCGCTGCACACTTTTTATCTTGCCCGTTTAACGTACACATCAAAAATAATGAATGAAAAAGGTTGAATAGGACAATGCGTTATTCGAGCAGTGATTGAGAAATGAGACTGGCGTACAATTTCGCCCCCTGATGCGTCAAATGAATCCCGTCGCTACCAAACACATTTTTGGCATTCATGCTGTTGGTTCGCCAATCAATTAAGCGAATATTGGCTTTTTTAGCCCCCGCGTCGTGGAGCAATTGATTATTTGCGCTTTCATAATTGCGTGGCAATTTTAAATTGATAAAAATAATCCGTTTGGTATCACTGAGAAGTTCAAGCAAACTCTCGATTTGGTTTGGGTTAATGGGGCTATTATTGCCTAAATGAATAATGACGGTATCACTTAATAACCCTTTATTTTTACGTTCGCTTAAAATTTGAATTCCTTTACCAAGCTGTCTTCCCACTTGCGAATCTAAACTCACGCAAGGCAAACGCTTTAATAGCTCCGCCGTGGCACCTACCATTACCGAGTCGCCCAATAAAAAAACGGGCGTCTTTGCGTTAGGTTGATCCACCGTTCTGACACGATTGACATACCCTGTGCCATTTTTAGCGCGTTCAAATTCTAAATTATTTTGATTTGCCGCGTGTTCGCTGTGACCACAAAGGGTATTTGAGAGCACCAGATTGTCGTCTTTATCTTTCTTATTTGTTTTCGCCAACGCAGGCGATTCGTCATACTGCATAGACGCGCTCACAATCTGTGGTGATGATGGCACGAGTGGTAAGTTATTATTTTCACTGTTGTTCTCTTCACTGTGCTCATCAGAGAGTGAAGCAAACGCATCAGCATTGATTGAGGGGCGCTGAATCATTTCAAGGTGATTTTCTGTGGCAATCACAAGACTAGAACATCCCGCCAAACATAAGCATCCCGTTAAAGACCATGCTGTGACCAATTTCTGTTTTTCTTTGCCCGTTGAGCGCATGACGGTCGATACGGTTTTTGCAATGACGCCCTGTCGCACAGGGTTTTCAATAAAGCGATAGGTGATTTCTGAGAAAAAAGCCGTTAATGCTAATCTGAAAATAAACAGTGTGACGCCTTCAAACGGCACATCCGTCCAAGGCTGTGTCAAACCAAAAATAGGCCAATGCCACAAATAAATACCATAAGCACGCACACCGATAAACCTTAACATGGGGTGGCTGAGTATATTTAACATAATACTTGAATACTCTGCTTGCGACAGCAACAAGCACGCGCCAATAACGGTTGCAGTGAGTAGCGACACACAAAGAAAACCGCCTTGAAATAAGGTCGTATCTGTTGATTTGGCATGAAAACAGAAAAAAATCAAACCTACCAAACTCGCTATACCAAGCCCATTGATGAATTGATATTTTCGCCCGTTGAGCGGTACTTGGCTTTTTTGTAGCATGAGCGCGAGCAGTGCGCCAACAAGCAACGCACTCACGCGTGTATCCGTCCCAAAATAGACACGCGAAGGGTCTTCATTGGGAACGTAGAGTATAAACATTTGATACGTTGAATAAAGCGCCATATAAGCAATTGCCACTGTTGCAAACCAACGCGGTTGTTTAAAGAGTAAACCACAACACAGCGCCCAGAGCACATAAAATTGAAATTCAATCCCCAGTGACCACAAATGCTCAAACAGTCGTGGGCGGCCAATCAATTCAAAATAAGAACGCTCATTGATAATGTAATTCCAATTATTTAAAAAGCTCACGCCATAAGGTAAATCTTCTGAAATTTGGTTAATTTCATTGGGAAAGAGGAGTAGCACGCAAATCCATGTAGACAGCATCATGGCAAACGCCGCAGGCAATAAACGCCGCAAACGACGAACCCAAAAACGCCCCAAATCAATGCGTCCGTTTTGTTGTAATTCATCAAAAAGTAATTTTGAAATAATAAAGCCGCTAATGACAAAAAAAATTTCAACACCTAAAAAACCGCCATGTAACCAATTATTGTCCCCGTGAAACAAAAGTACCGATACAATCGCCAGTGCGCGTAGACCGTCTAAATAAGACAGATAAGCGCCACCTCGAGCGGTTGTCGAGAGAGGAAGGGGGGAAATATTGTCAATTTTTTTTGTTTTCACGTTCATGGCTAAATGATTTTAAGAGTATAGGTTTTATATCATGAGAAAATAATTTCTCTGCCCAGTGTAAAGCAATTACCGTACCTTCTTTTCCGCCATAATGCAGACCATCTCCCCCAATACTTGGATAAAGCGTGTATTTTCGGCTATCAATCACTTGACAGTGATGCGGCTTTGCGAGCGTTTTGAGTAAACTGTACACCGCTCCAATCTCCGCAACACTAAATTTTCGTGAGTCGGGCGGGCCAATCCAGATGCAGCGACTGGATTTTTTTTCAATCATCGCCATCAGTGCTTGTGTATAAGTGACGCGCTCTTCTTCATTCATCAGTATAATGTTAGAGCCTAGCGCAACAAGCGTCAATTTGGGTTTACTGCGTAGCAGTGTGTCGAGTTTTGGCGTATAGGCCTTGTGCTCTTCAATCTCTACGCCATCTGCGCGGCGCTGCCAAAAACCACAGTTTGTGGGTTTTCCTTCTAGCCACCATTTGGGGTCACTACCGCAACTAGCTACCGTTGTGATGGCGACATTGGGTAGTGTCTCCGTGAGTAAATGCGTGAGAGCATGACCAAAGACGCCTACCGTGTGCGAATCACCAATCAATAATACACTTGGCTTGGCAGGCGCTATTTTTTTTGTATGAATCCCGCTCTCTTTAGCGATGACCGAAAAAGAGAGTAAATTTAATGCGGACGAAATCATCAACAATCGTCCGCAGCGAAGAAAGGGGTGTTTGAATGTTAAGAAAGAGGTCATTTAATGCAATGAATCGTTAATTTTCAATACCGCAATGACGTAGCAGCGCTTCAGAGGAAGGCTCGCGTCCACGGAAATTTTTAAAGAGTACCATTGCATCGTCACTTCCGCCTTTTTCTAAAATATGCGTTAAAAATGCGTAGCCCGTTTCGGCATCAAAAATCCCTTTTTCTTCAAATAAGGAAAAGGCATCGCTCGATAATACCTCCGCCCATTTGTAGCTATAGTAACCCGCTGCATAGCCTCCGGCAAAAATATGTGAGAAACTGTGCGCGAACCGGTTAAAATCTGGTACGGGCAACACGCTAACACGCGCTCTTACTTGATTGAGTGTGTCGTAAATACGCCCACCTTCGCT
>DPKY01000214.1:0-5266 GCA_003542275.1 Methylococcaceae bacterium
GCGTTGTTGGTCGCGCTTTTAAACCCAGACGCCAAACGCCTTCGGCTACTGATCCAGACGACACTAAAATCACGTCAATGCCCGATTTACGCAACCGCGCCATTTGCGCCACCCAATGCGCAATAGCGACTTTATCAAGCCCTTTTCCGCCTTTTGTGAGCAGAGAACTGCCAATTTTGATGACAATCCGTTTTGCTTTGGCAAAGTCTTCACGACAATTCATGTGCATTTACTCGCTGCTGTGTGTCCAAAAATTCCATGATAGCAAACATCAATTCGCGTGTGCCTTGACCGTTAATGGCGGCAATTTTAAAAACGGGCGCCGTCCAATTGAGGGCGTCAATAATCTGTTGACAGTGTGCATCCAGTTCTTCATCAAGCACGCGGTCAACTTTATTTAGCACGAGCCAACGTGGTTTACTGGCGAGATTGTCATTCCATTTTTCCACTTCAGCAATAATTTTACGCGCCGCTGAAATGGGCGATTCGCCGCTTTCATAAGGTTCAATATCAATGACGTGAAGGAGCAGTCGTGTACGATCTAAATGTTTTAAAAATTGTAAACCCAGTCCTGCGCCGTCTGCTGCGCCTTCAATGACGCCTGGAATGTCAGCAATCACAAAACTGCGTAATTCATCAATACGTACAACGCCTAGATTGGGATAGAGTGTGGTAAAGGGGTAATCGGCCACTTTGGGTGTTGCTGAAGACACGGCGCGAATTAAACTGGATTTTCCTGCATTGGGCATACCAAGCAACCCCACATCAGCGATGAGGGTAAGCTCTAAATTGAGTAAACGGTGTTCACCAGGCGTGCCTTTACTGGCTTTTTGTGGGGCGCGGTTAATACTACTTTTAAAGCGCGTATTGCCTAGACCGTGAAAACCGCCTTGCGCGACGAGCAAGGTTTCATTTTCTTTGGTTAAATCGCCAAGAATTTCACCTGTTTGCGCATCATACACGCGGGTGCCTAGTGGTACGTTGACATAGCAATCATCACCTTGACGTCCCGTGCAGTTGCGTGACATCCCATTTTGGCCACGTTGAGCGCGATAGACACTTTGATAGCGAAAATCAACCAGCGTATTGACGTTTTCAACGGCAATAAGATAGACACATCCGCCATTACCACCATCACCACCGTCAGGGCCGCCCATTGGAATAAATTTTTCGCGGCGAAAGCCGATAGCACCATTCCCACCATCACCGGCTTCTACGCGCACCTGTGCTTCGTCAACAAATTTCATAATTTACTCAGTTTACTCAATAAAAATCGAACGGATATAAACAAAAAAAGCCCCAACCAGCAAGGAGGAGCTTTTTTAGTCATCTACTTGCCTGTTTAGGGCAGTAAATGATTTAGGCAGCAACAACGCTAACAAATTTGCGGTTGTGCGGGCCTTGTACTTTAAAGACAACAACGCCGTCTGCTGTTGCAAATAAGGTATGGTCTTTACCACAACCTACATTTGTGCCGGCGTGAAAATGGGTGCCACGTTGACGAACGATGATGCTACCTGCTGTCACCACTTCGCTACCATAGCGTTTAACGCCAAGGCGCTTTGAATTGGAATCACGTCCGTTGCGGGTACTCCCGCCAGCTTTCTTATGAGCCATTTTTCACTCCTCGTTATTAAGCTGAAATGCCAGTGATTTGGATTTCAGTATAGTATTGACGATGCCCCATCGTTTTCATATGGTGTTTACGACGTCTAAATTTAACAATTTTAATTTTTTTGTGTCGACCTTGAGAAAGCACGGTCGCTGTGACTTTGCCGCCTGCTAAGAAGGGTAAACCTACTTTCACATCACCATTGTCTTCCACCATTAAAACTTTATCAAATTCGACACTGTCGCCTTCGCCAAGTTCTAATTTTTCTACTTTTAAGTAACTGCCTTTTTCTACGCGGTATTGTTTACCGCCTGTTTCAATTACCGCATACATCAGCGTAAACTCCTAAGCTTATAATCTATAAAATATATAGTAAAGCTTGTGATTATATTTTCATAAAGTGATTTCGTCAATGTTTAAAATTGAAATAATGCCTTTTTCACACGCTATTTTTGTTACAGTGGCATATCATTGACATCTTTTTCATAAATATTACTCAGTTTTCGTTTAAATTCATCCGTAATCAGTCCAGCATCTTGGCGACTTTTCACCACGCGTGGGGTAATTAAGACAACAAGTTCCGTTTTATCTTGGCTTTTTGTTTTACTGCCAAATAACGTGCCCAAAACCGGAATATCATGGAGCAGCGGCACGCCATTGTTGTCATCGGTATTGTTGTCTTTAATTAACCCACCGAGCACAATGGTTTCACCGCTTTGCACGGCCACTGAGCTGTTAATTTCACGCGTTAAAATTGAAGGATTGGTGCCATTAGCGGGAATTGCGCCAGGGTCTTCAACACTTTGCGTTACTTCCATGGTCACAAGACCATTGGCATTAACACGGGGTTTTATTTTGAGTTTCACACCGGTTTTTCGTTGCTGTTGTTGGCTAAAGACGTTATTTGACGCGCCGTTGGTATTATTGACGCTGTTGAGTGACCCTAGCGAGCCGGTCATCAGTGAAATTTCTTTACCCACTTGAATGCTGGCTTCTTGATTATTGAGTACCATCAGCGACGGCGATGAAATCACGTTGACGTTGTTATCGCTGGCCTGTGCATTTAATACTGCTTTAATATCACCCGATTTACTTAAAAAAGAATACCCAAACCCGCCCGTTGCCGCGCCCGCCGCCAATGCACCTAAGTCGTTGCTTTGAAGGATATTTTGCCCGCCATTGCTGTGATTAAAATACCACTGAATGCCGTATTTCAAATTATCCGTGAGTGTCACTTCCACAATTGTGGCATCAACGAGCACTTGCAGGGGCATGACATCGAGTTGATTGAGAATAGGGCGAATAATATCGTATTCTTGCGCCGTAGCGACGATAATCAATGAATTATTTGCCTCATCTGCCACAATACGCACATCACCGATATTGGCAATTTTCGCCTCGCTATTGCCACTTGACACATTGCGTTGGGGGCGCGTTTTTTTTGTGTCAAACGCCGATTTGTTGTCGCTGACTTTATTGGTTAATTCACCGGCTTTTTTGTCGCCAGCGAGTTTTGTTGATTTGTCATGGCGCGATGAGGCGGTACTGCTCGCATTGCCAAAAATATCGTTTAATGTTGCGGCTAAGTCTACGGCATCAACGTGCTGGACTTTGTAGACATTCACGCCGCCACCATTTGCTGCATTCGCCCGGTCAAGGCGCATAATCCACTGTTCAATATCGCGTAAATAATGCGACTGGTGCGAAATCGCCAAAATCGCATTCAAACGTTCAATGGGAATAAAACGGAAAAATTCACCTTCTTCTCCTTTGGCTTTTTTATAGAATACTTCGTCTAATTCTTTAATAAGCGTTTCTGCATCCACGTGCGCGAGTGAAAAGAGTCCAAACGAGCGGCCTTTTAAAATATCAATATCAAAGGTGTTGACCATATCGACAACGCGGGCTAATTCATCAGCCGCACCCGATACCACCATCAAATTGCGTTGTTTGTCGAGGCTTAGGAGTGTTTTTTCTGGTAAAAGCGGCTTGATTAACTCCGCCACATTGTCAACGGCCACATTTCTGACGGGAATGACGCGGACTTGGTAGCCAAATTTGCCTTGACGACTCGAGGAAAAATTAGCGCTGTATAGCGCATCGTTTAACGGTTCAATATGATAAATAGGCCCATCTTTGACCAGCGCGGCGTTGTTCATGCTAAGTACCATTTCCAATGTGGGCAATAATTCTTCTCTGCTCAGCGCGTGCGTGGTTTGTAGCGTGACTTTGCCAACCACTTTGGGACTGAGCACATAATTTTGCCCTAAAATGTCATTCAAAATTACTTTTGCCACTTCGCCTAAATCCGCATCATCAAAATTGAGGCTAAATTCGCCTTTGCCGCGCGGTGTATTTTGTGCGTTTTGTGCCGCAGGCGTGGGCAGTGCGGCGCTGACGTCCGAGGACGGATACAACTCATTTTTGGGTTTATTTGCCTCAAGCGCGGTGGGAGGGTTTTGTAGTTGAGCAATAGGTTCTATAGGAAGCGTGGCACTGTGCGTGATGGGCAGTAATTTAGCGGGCTGTGGATGCAATAATTCACAACCAGAGAGCAGTAAACTGGTCAAAATAGCGAGGTGCATCGCTGAGCGTTTATGGGGTATTTTCATCATTATTGGTCAGTGACCTCTTCTGTATCTGGCGAGGGCGGTTGCATATCGGCCGTCGCAGTAGGTTGAATGGTTAAATTTTTCGCATCGACAGATTGAGGCGCAGGCGTTGGCAAGGGATTGGCTGGCGTTGCGTTTTTGGGTTTGGGCTTGTGTAGTGGTAGGTATTTGGTTTGCGTGCCTAGCGTTAAGTTTACCCCACTTTCGTTTATTTCGCTCAACTGCCAGCCATCTAACGCATCACCCTGTTGACATTTTCGGAAATTATCTTTGGGCAGAATCCCACTACTGCGGCTAAAAAATGCTGTTGTGCCTTTAGGTGTGCGATAAATACCTGTTAATGCCCAATCGATTGTTTCTGTTTTTTGCGCCGTGGCGATGACCGTTTCTTCGGGTACGGGTTCTTCAACAGGCTTTCGACCTTTGATAAATAAAGGTCGTTCAACGAAATCGCTGTAGCTGTCTTCACTTGGCTCTGTTAAATCAAGACTCAGCGCATTGTCTGCCTGCTCAGTAGACGGATTTTTTTTTGCCATCAACGGCGCATTGACAGCTATGGGCTGCGTGTAGAGCGAGACCTCACCGGCTAAAATGCCAATAAACAGGAGATTCAAGGCGCTTAAACAAAAGAGGGTGGGGTGATTCATGCGGCGGGCTTTTTCATAAAACTCATGGCTTGAAAATTGACGCTCAATTCATTACTGGCGTCAATTTGATGGGTGACACGATTACGCACGCCGCGCATGGGGCGAATGTCAATTTGATCGATAACAACCAGCGGCGTGGCCGTTTCAATTTTATACAACACCGCTCGCAATACCTCACTGTTTCCGGTCATACGGACGTTAACGGGAATGTGCTCAAAATTATTTTTTATAATCACCGGTAAACCCTGCGTACTGCTTAGCTGACCGCCGGCTTCAACAATGGCCTGTTTTATCATTTCTTGCAGTTCGGCTGAGGCGAGTGCACTGGTATGTTGCGTGCTCAAATAATTTTGCTCGGTGTATTGTGCTTTGAGGGCTTCTATTTCATCAATAAC
>DPKY01000214.1:5286-10294 GCA_003542275.1 Methylococcaceae bacterium
AACGAAACGCCAGCGCCGCTCTTTCTTCATGTAGCGCGAGCCCTTGATGAATCAGCGGTAAAATAATGACAAAAAGGATAAAACCGACCACCGCAGAAAGCAACCCCACTGCCAGTCCACGTTCATATTGACGCTTACTCATTGGCTTGACCATGTTCATTTGTCTCCTCATTTGTTATCGCACTATCAGGCAGCAAAACTTGCGTTGCATTGCGCTCTGATTCGTTAGAAGACTCTGCATCATTATTGCTTGTGTCATCCGTTTTGGGGGTAGCGGGTTTTGTCACTTCCGCCGCAATTTGAAAGCGTTCAACACCGCTGGCTTTGTCTTGCGTAACGGGTGAAGCAAAACTGACTTTGGCAAAATAATCGGAGGCCTCCAAATCAGCAAGCAAATTCGATGCCGCCGGTGATTCACCTTGAAGTTGAAGTTGGCCATCACCGTATTGTAAATACGCAAGCCAACTGTCGTCGTGCATGAGTGCGCTCAATTCGTTCAATACAGCAACCAGCGGGGGCATAGCCGTTTTTTCTGCAATCAGCTGTTGATTTTCCTCGTTGAGCGTTTCAATATCGGCTTGAAGGGCTTTGACGGCTTTAGCTTCTTTTTCAATGTTGGCAATACGTTGTTGCAGTGTGTTAATGGATTGATATTCAAGCCATATAGGTAAAATGAGGCTGGCGGTACTCAATAAACCAAGGAGTAAACACAATATCAGCATCATGCGCCGTGGTGTATTCGTGCGTTGGGTTTGCAGGGGCGCGGGCAGGAGGGTATAACCTTGATTGATCTCATCAAGCGAATTAGGATAAGCCGCAATATCGACCGTATGAACAGAAAGGCCAAGCGATTGACATTGTGCATAATAAGTTTCAAGTATTTTTTTTGGGGTGAGGAGCAGCTGCACGGTTAGTTGTGCGTTGCTGGTGTCTATTTGCGTAATATGTGTGGCGAAATACACTTGGTTCGCGTTAAAGGGCGTATAGCGATCAAGCTCATAGCTGACCACTTGCGTGAGATTATGCTGCGCCACCATAGGAAGCGCGAGCGTTTTGCATAGCGCGTCTTCACTTGAGAGGCGTAGCACAACCAGAGCATTTTTAAAACGCGTATTGTCTAAGATACCTTCCAATGCGGTGGGTGAGAGATCACTTTGTGGCAGGGTGATGAGCGTCTCTTGTTTGCCTTCTGTTTCATAAACCAAGGTGAGGGTGTCTTGGCTCGGTAAAACAATAATAGCGCGAGGGGGCGTATAAAAAAATTGACGCACGTTTCGGGGAACCAAAAACGCCAATTCCCGTCCCCACCAACGCAAAAAGGGTTTAATTTGCAGTGTAACGTCTTTGTTGAGATTCATTTATAGCGTATCGTTTTGTGGAGTGTGTTCAGCGAAACGTAAAAGAGGCGTGACGTCTACGCCGAAAAGCGAATGTGTTTGGGCATAGTCCGTTTGCGTTTTCCATGTTAATTGTTGAAAGGGTAAATTATTTGCGCCGTCTATTTTTTCCATCATGACTTCAATTTGTGCTGTGCTTTTTTCGTCATCGTCTAATTGTACTTCAACAATGACGCTGACGACGGAAATTTCTGGTGCACTCGCTGGCTCGGTAGTGTCTTGCATCTCTTGTACCATCGCCTGGCCGGCGTTTTGACGACGCGGTATGGCGGGCGGTGGCGCGTTCGTGGCAGCGCTTTTTTGACGCGCAATGAAATAAGTGTCTAGCAAATTGACATCGACCTCAGGTAAAACTGCCAGTACGTCACGTGGCGCGAGCGCATAGTCTATGTCGGTTTGTCCTGCTGCGTAGACAGTGAAAATGGGTTGCATCCAAGCGAGCACCTCTTCTGTCATGCCGCGCACCATTTGCAATTCTGCCATGGAGCGAAAAGGTTTGTTGCGCGGTGCATAATGCAATTTCGCTTTTTGATAGTCGTCTTTTTCTGCACCAAAGGGGCGGGGCGTATCGTCAGCATCACGCCAATCTAAAATAGCATTTTCCACATTGAGTTGGGCTTGACTATCAAGCGGCGCGTATTGAAAGACATGGTGAAGTAGCGTCATGGGTGCGCTATTGATATCAATTTTGCCAGCTTGAGATTGAATTTGAATGCGCATCACAGCGTGTTGTGTACTGATTTCATACACACTGCCATCCACGCGCCAGCGTTTGCTCTCGTCTTCATGAAGCAACATCGCCTGCGCGAGTGCTACGCCCCCTTGCGCTTGCGCAATGGCTTTTGCTTGCGAAAGCGAACCACTCACGCCGGTTGATTCACGGCGCATTGTCAGCGAAAAACTGCCGGCCATGAGCATTAAAAGACTCATTATCCAAAGCACTAAAACCAGCGCCACGCCGCGTTGTTTCATTGCGTGTTGTCCAAGGCGTCAGGCGTGTCATCAATAGGCACGCTATCCAAATCGACATTGCTGTAAGCACTCTCCACGCGTAGCGCAACAATGATGTCAGGCATCCAGCGTCCTTCTTCACGTTCAAGGGAGATTTTAACAAGGCGCGGGTGTTGATCTTTATTTAACCATTCGCTTTGCCATTGATTTTCACCTGTTTCGTCATTTAATCCGTAATACGCCAATTCAAATTGCTTGACGTTTGCAATCAACTCTACCTCATCTTCAAGGGGTGTTTCATTTTCAGCGAGCGGAAAAAAAGGCGAAACAGAAACGGTCACGGCTTTCTTTTGATGTTCTTCTTTAAGAGCGATATGGAATAATTGTAAGCCATTGCGCTCGGCACTGGCAGGAAAAGCGCCGACAAATTGCAAGGCATTTTTCTTGCCTTGAAACGCAAACACGCGTTCTTTTTCGGGATCAAAATCGTTCCATTCGGGCAGTGCATTGGCGAGATGTGTCGTAAAAAATTGCTGCACAACAGCGATTTCATTCGTCATCGCCATGTTTTCCTCGCCTTGTTGCCAGCTTTTTGCACCAATGTGCAAACTGCCAAACAGCAATAGCATCATAAGACTGAGCAGTGACATGGCTATCAACACTTCAATGAGCGTAAATGCGCGGGCGCTATTCATCTTTTGTGGCGAGTTTCCAAGTGGTTAGCTCAATGACGCGTGCCTCAGCGTGTTGCTTAGCGTCCCATTCAACGTGCGCGATAATGTGAAATAACGCCACGGGTAAATCGTCAAAACGCAGCGCTGGCGACACAAATTGCTGGGGGGAAATGCGCAGGTACCAGTGATATACGCCCGCTTCACTGCCTTGAAATTCAGCCGTTTTTAAGGGGCGTTCACTGCCGGCTTGATTGAGCAAATTTTGGGCAATTTGCATAGCGGTTGTGTAATCGCCCGTGACTTGCGCCGTGCGCACGCCCGCAGAGAAAATTTTTAACACAATGCCTAGCGAGAGGGCGAGAATAGAAAAGGCAATGAGAATTTCAAGTAATGAAAATCCTTGTTGATTACTGCGCAAGCGTGACATGACCTGTTAGCCAGTTGATGGTAATTTCCTGCGAGAGAGCATGACGCGCTAACACAATCCGGCCGCCTGTTGACGAACCATCAGGAAAAAATCGCAGTTGCGCCACGCCATCGTCTAAATCTTCTTTAGCGGTTTTTACTGTTACATCAATCTCATCTGCGAGTGTGTACACTTTTTCCTGATTGGCGAGTTGATACGTATTGGTTTTTAAATCCAGAGCCAGCACGGCGTTTTCATGGGTGAGCATAGCTTGACTGCGCACATAACGCAGACCGGAGGCAAGATCACGCGCGGCGGCGTTGAGGGCGAGCGTATCATTGCCCGAGGCGAAATGAATGGCAATCGCGCCATACCCTATCACCATAATGCTCAATACAATAAGCAATTCAAGCAATGTGAATCCTGCGTATTGGCGCATTTATTCCCAATAAGTGATGTCTTGATCTTCGCCTTCGCCGCCTTCTTTGTCGTCTGCGCCGTAGGTAAATAAATCAAATTTGCCGTGTGTGCCTGGTGAGACATAATGGTATTCATTTTGCCATGGGTCTAAAGGCGTTTTTGCTTTGCGTAAATAAGGGCCATTCCAGCGTTTTGCCCCTTCAGGGGATTCAATAAGGGCTTGCAGTCCTTGTTCACTGGTAGGGTATTTGCCCATGTCCAGTTTGTACATATCCAGCGCCGCCGAAAAATCTTCTACTTGCACTTTGGCGGCTTTCGTTTTAGATTCGCCATGGTGTTTCATGACTTGTGGGCCAACAATGCCCGCGAGCATGGCAATAATCCCTAAAACCACAAGTAATTCTAAGAGCGTAAACCCAGATTGTTTGTTGCGCACTGATGTCATGGTGGTGAAACCTTCTGTTATGAATGTTATTGTATTAACGGTAGTAACGTGTTGGGAGAAAAAGGGCGGTGCCTGTTCTGCCGCCCCTATACGTAGAAAATCGCTACACTTCCGACTTTTGTGGATGTTGGCGTGTGCTGGCATTGAGTAGTTTATTGAGCGCGTTGATATACGCTTTCGCTGATGCGGTTACAATGTCGGTATCCGCGCCAAGGCCATTGACAATGCGGCCTTGCTTTTCAAGTCTGACGGTGACTTCACCTTGCGCGTCAGTGCCGTTGGTGACGTTATTGACCGAATATAATTCAAGGGATGCGTCGGATTTAACCAAACTCTCAATAGCTTTGAGCGTTGCATCAACAACGCCACCGCCTTTTGAGTTGCCCGTCACTTCTTGATTATTCACACGCAAGGTAACAACCGCATTGGGAATTTCACCCGTTTCAGAGCACACTTTAAGTGACACGAATTTAATGTGTTCGTCCTCTGCGTCAATGGACGTTTCAGAAATAAGCGTTTGCAAATCTTCATCGAAGATTTCATGTTTTTTATCCGCTAATTGTTTAAAACGCGCAAACGCGTCATTTAATTCCGCTTCGCTATCAAATTCAAATCCCAATTCGTTAATGCGACTTTTGAACGCATTTCGGCCAGAATGTTTGCCTAATACCATGCGGTTTGTTGACCAACCCACATCTTCAGCACGCATGATTTC
>DPKY01000094.1 GCA_003542275.1 Methylococcaceae bacterium
ATCCGCCACACTGAGCTCGCTGCGGATACGCTCCGATAAACCCAATCGTTTGAGACCGGCACAGGCCAAAATAATGGCATCCATTTCCCCGTCATCTAAGCGCTTGAGACGGGTGTTTACATTACCGCGTAGCTCGACAATGCGCAGATCGGGGCGACGAGCACGCAGTTGACACTGGCGACGCAAACTCGAAGTCCCCACCCGCGCTCCCAGCGGCAACGCGGCCAAACAGGCGAATTGGGAAGAAACCAGCGCATCTCGGGGATCCTCCCGCGCCATAATCACCGGGAGCGCGAGCCCTGCTGGAAATTCCACCGGGACATCCTTCATAGAATGAACCGCGATATCCGCCGTACCCTCCAATAAACCCTGCTCTAACTCTTTGACAAATAAGCCTTTTCCACCAATTTTGGCTAACGGTGCATCGAGAATTTTATCGCCTCGTGTGACCATTTTCACCAGTTGCGTTTGAAGATGAGGAAAAAGCGTTTTAAGACGCGTTGACACATACTCCGCTTGCCAGAGCGCAAGAGGACTTTGACGTGTTGCGATACGAATAATTTGAATAGTCACGGCAATACTAAAAAAGAAGTTGAGAATAACGGGAGAGTTTAGCGTAAATCGTAAATTTCGTCGAAAATTAAACAACGGATGCGGGCAAATTTGCTGCGCCCGCATCCGTGTTGAAATGAAACGAAGTTAACTTGAAAAAACCAGTTCACCGTTTGTTTGCGTGACGTGTATCTGGCTACCTGCTGCAAACTGCCCCGCTAAAATAGCGTGTGCAAGGGGATTTTCAAGCTGTTGCTGAATCGCACGCTTCATTGGACGCGCCCCGTAAACCGGGTCAAATCCCGCCTCGCCCAGCAAATCGAGCGCCTCATCGGATACAGATAAACCGATATCACGCTCCTGCAAGCGTTTGCGTAACTGTTCAATTTGAATATTTGAAATGGCTCGCACTTGCTCACGCCCCAGCGAATGAAAGACAACGGCTTCATCGATACGGTTAATAAATTCTGGACGGAACTTTGTGGCAACAATGTCCATCACCGCATTTTTCATGACACTATAAAGCGCTTCACCAGAGAGCGCTTGAATGGTTTCTGAGCCGATGTTTGAGGTCATGACAATAATCGTATTTTTAAAATCGACCGTGCGCCCTTGCCCATCTGTTAAGCGGCCATCATCGAGTACCTGTAGCAGAATATTGAACACATCGGGATGTGCTTTTTCAATTTCATNNTCCATAAACTCAGACATATCAATACGCACCATCGCATCACTCGTATCAAACATGAATTCCGCTAACGCTTTGCAAAGCTCGGTTTTGCCTACGCCCGTCGGCCCTAAAAATAAAAATGAACCATTGGGACGGTGAGGGTCTGAAAGCCCTGCTCGTGAGCGGCGTATGGCGTTACTCACTGCTTTGAGCGCTTCTTCTTGTCCAATCACACGCGAGGTTAGATAATCTTCCATGTGCAACAATTTTTCACGCTCACCTTCGAGCATTTTAGACACAGGAATCCCAGTCCATTTTGACACAATTTCTGCAATTTCATCTTCTGTGACTTTATTGCGCAGCAATGTCATTTTTTGCGTATCAATGGTAGCGCTTTGTGCAATTTGCTTTTCTAAATCGGGAATAATGCCATACTGCAATTCAGACATACGCGCTAAATCATTATTGCGTCTTGCCGTATCTACATCGAGCCTTGCCTGCTCTAACTTTTCTTTAATGGCCGCGCTGCCTTGCAATGCCGATTTTTCAGCTTTCCAAATTTCNNTGAGCTGAATTAAACGGCGATCAAGCTTATCCATCACTTCGGGCTTGGAATCAATTTCCATGCGAATGCGACTGGCCGCTTCGTCGATTAAATCAATGGCCTTATCGGGCAGTTGACGGTCAGCAATATAGCGGTAAGACAGCGTCGCTGAGGCGACAATCGCTGGGTCGGTAATATCAACGCCATGATGTACTTCATATTTCTCTTTCAGCCCACGCAAAATCGCAATGGTATCTTCAACACTAGGCTCATCAACCAATACTTTTTGAAACCGTCGCTCGAGCGCCGCATCTTTTTCAATGTATTTACGGTATTCCTCGAGTGTCGTCGCGCCAACGCAATGCAACTCGCCGCGTGCGAGCGCGGGCTTCAACATATTGCCCGCATCCATTGCGCCTTCGGCCTTCCCCGCGCCGACCATCGTGTGCAGTTCATCGATAAATAAAATCACTTGCCCTTCTTGTTTGGCCAAGTCATTTAAGACGGCTTTTAATCGCTCTTCAAATTCGCCACGAAACTTTGCCCCCGCAATTAACGCCGCCATATCAAGCGATAAGACTTGTTTGTGCTTCATCCCCTCGGGCACTTCACCATTGACAATACGTTGCGCTAACCCTTCAACAATAGCGCTTTTTCCCACCCCAGGCTGACCAATTAAAACAGGATTATTTTTTGTACGGCGTTGCAACACTTGAATCGTGCGGCGAATTTCATCCTCACGTCCAATCACGGGGTCAAGCTTGCCTTGTATCGCCCGCTGCGTGAGATTGATCGTATATTTAGCCAAGGCTTGACGCTGATCCTCCGCATTCGCATCATGCACCGCTTCACCACCGCGTAATGTGTCAATTGCCTTTTCAAGCAATGCTTTGTGAATCCCATATTTTTTAAATAATTCCGTAAGCGAGCATTTTTCATCGGCTATCGCCAGCAAAAATAATTCACTTGAAATAAAGGTGTCCCCGCGTTTTTGCGCGAGTTTGTCGGTCATATTAAGCAAACGCTCAAGCTCGCTTGACACGCGCACATCACCACCTGTTCCCGTGACACTGGCAAAACGGTTTACTGCGCTTTGCAATTCAATACGCAAATTAGGGACAGAAACACCACTTTGTGCAAGCAGGGGCTTAACGCTCCCCCCTTCTTGGTCGATGAGCGCTAAAAGCAAATGCGCTGGCTCAATGAATTGATGATCTTTTCCCAATGCCAAACTTTGCGCTTGCGCAATCGCTTCTTGGAATTTACTGGTTAATTTATCTGCTCTCATACTATGACAATTTCTCCCAACATTTAAAGAAATAACGTTATTTCGATAGTGGTGATAAACAACCAAAATTCAAGGATTAGTTCACGCGTAATTTTGTATAACGCGTCATCAGCCAGCGTGAATCATCTGAAAATTTAATTAACGCCCGTTCAGTTTTTCCGTCGCCTTCGATTTTTAAAATAACTCCCGCCCCAAAACTGTCATGTTCGACGCGCTGACCTTTGTGATAAAGGCTGTCACTTTGTATTGATTGCGACGACTGGGAGAGCGAAAAATGTGACGTTTTTGCTGTGATGGGCCTTGATACCTCGCGCTTTGGCCGCACCTCATCAAGCCATTCCGCAGGCAATTCTCGCAAAAAACGTGATGTGCTCGCGGGGGTTTCACGGCCATACAATAAGCGTTTTTCAGCGTGTGTCAGGTACAATTTCTCTCGCGCTCGCGTAATGCC
>DPKY01000190.1 GCA_003542275.1 Methylococcaceae bacterium
CGATTTCAGGTGTTTTTTTATCTGTTGGCGTAAACCAATGATTTAAAACCGCTACTAATTTTGGGATATCAATGGGCTTGGTGAGATGGGCATTCATGCCCGCCGCGAGGCTTTTTTCTCTATCACCTTCCATGGCGTGCGATGTCATGGCAACAATGGGAATGTTTTGCTGACGACATTCTTTACGAATGAGACGTGTTGCCGTAAAACCGTCCATAATGGGCATTTGAATATCCATAAAAATAAAATCAAAAACGTGCGCTAACGCGAGTGCGACACCTTCTTTGCCGTCATGGGCAATTGTCACCTCAAACCCCATAGACGTTAATAATTCATACGCAACAATTTGATTGATTTCATTATCTTCAACCACTAAGACGCGATGCGCATTGTAGTAGGGCGTTGTTGCAAATGGCAATGCGATAGGGATATTTTCGCTCCTTTGCGTTGCGTTGACTCTCAAAGGCACGGTAAAGTCAAACGTACTGCCTACGCCATACTGACTTGATACACAAATGGAGCCGCCCATGAGTTCAACGAGTTGTTTACAAATCGCAAGACCAAGACCCGTGCCACCGTAGTTGCGTGTGATGGAATTATCCGCTTGCGAGAAGGGTTGAAATAATTTTTCCATTTGTTGCGCCGTCATACCAATTCCCGTATCACGCACGCTAAAACGCAGTGTTGCCACGTCGTTTGCTTGATGTTCTACGCTCACGGTGGTAGTGATACTGCCTTGGGCGGTAAATTTTTTCGCATTACTGAGCAAATTGATCAGCACTTGTCGCAGTTTAGTTGCATCGCCAATCAAATAACGCGGAACATCCTCTGAAAGAGTAAATATAAAATGCGTGTGATAATTTTCGAGTTTACTGTATTCAAACAAGCTGTCTACATTGTTTAACATCGCTTCTATATCAAAGGCCTCATTGTCGAGGGTGGCATTATTGGATTCCAATTTTGAAAAATCAAGAATGCTGTTGATAATAGACAAAAGCTCGGTGGACGAATTGTAGATTTTTTCTAAATAGCCTTTTACGTCGCTGGGTAGCGATTTTTTGAGCGCTAACTGCGTGAGACCGATAATGCCGTTCATGGGCGTGCGTATTTCATGGGACATATTGGCAAAAAAATTCGATTTGGATTGATTTAACGCCTCTTTATCGGCTTCAAATTGTTTACGTGCCGAGATATTTTTTGCAAATCCCACTGTGCCCAGCGCATTGCCTTCATCATCTAACATAGGAGCGCGTAAAATTTCCACCCACGAATGCTCACCTAACGCATTGATAATTTGCTCTTCATTAACGCTCACTTGTTTAGCTTGCATTACCTGAAAATCCGTTTGTTGATAACGCACGGCAATGTCCTGTTCGCAAAAATCAAAATCTGTTTTGCCGAGTAAATCATCTGTATGGTTTTTGCCATAATGTTTGGCGAGTGCGTAATTGACCGCAATAAAACGGCTTTGCGTATCTTTGAGCCAAATCATGAACGGGAAATTATCAATCAATTTACGCAAATAGTTTTCTTTTTCATTGAGTGTTGCATTGAGTTTTTGCAAATCATTGGTGCGTTCATTGACTTGTTTTTCTAATTGTTGTTCGGAGATTTTTAGATTTTCCACTAGCAACTGTTGTGTGGTGAGTAAATCGGTTTGTATTTTTTCTTTTTCTTTTCGGATGGAATTGAATCTGTCGGCTAACGCAAACGCTAAAATCAGCATTTCCCATGCTGAGGCATATTGAAAACTGCTGACAGTAAATTCATTGGTAGGTAGCAGGCCAATGACGCGCAGTGTCATGGCAACCGCGCCAATAAAAAGCATAAAAAAAGCCACTAAGAAAAAATACGCGTTGCGTTGTCTTTTGACTGCACACAAANNTAGAATCAATCCCGCCAGTGCAAGGTGCATGAAACTGGCAACGTGATTGATGACAAGCGCAAAGTCAATAAAACCCATGATAGCTTGTGCAATATAAGCTACAACGCACCATTTTAAAACGGTATCAAGAGTGGGAGTAACAACAGGTGTGTTGAGCATACGCCGTGTGAAAAGCAGTAAGGCGATAATGGTGATGTCACAAAATTCAACAGAAAAAATCTCGATATAGGTCGCATCGGGCCATAAAAATGCCTTGCCAATGCCAGTAATCGAGGCAATATAAAGTGCAAAAAACGTAATATACCCTACATATAGCAAGTAAATCGTGTCGCGTAGCACTGTAAAAATCAACGCATTGAACACAATCATCGCGCCTACCATGCCAAAATAAAGCGCTTGGGCAAAATAATCATTACGCTCATGGTGATGAAACTGGGCAGGCGGCCATAATTTGAGTGGCACAATCAGCGCATGGATAGATGCTAGCCTAAAATAATAAGTCTGCCACTCATGCGCCGCGACTGTGATAGGAAAAACAAAATGGCGATTATCGTAGCCACGCGTGAAAAAAGGTTTGCTCAGTCCGGTTGAAATGCGTGGTGATGGTGAAAACACTTGCTTGTCGCTGTTGACAACATAAAAATCCAGCAGGGAAATGTTCGCATCGCCCAGTTCAATGATTTGCTCAACTGGCGCATGACTTTGATTGCATAAAGAGAACACCAGCCAATATGCCGCGTGCGTATAACCAAAATTAAAAGCGTTGGTGGCCTGCATATCACGGGCAAATTGCGTGGCAACGATTGGTTGCATAACGTCAGTGAGCGTGAGTGAAGCGTGCACATCTTCGAGAAATTGCGTGTGCGAGGTCAAGGCCATCGGTGAAGTCGCTTGGGCACTGATGTCCACACAGCCATTTTCCGCCAAGGCTTTTACAGAAAAAAACGTCAGCTCAAGCCATAAAAGGCTTATGACGTAATAATGACCCACTGTACGCATAGAAAAAAGCGCTTAGAAGTCGCTTCTAAAACCCGCATACACGGCGGCACCATTGTAATTAAAATCCAGAATTCTCGGTGAGCGGTCGTCGTTGATATTTTCACCGCGCACATAAACAGCCGTTTTATCGGTGAGTTGATATTTCAACATTGCATTGAGGCGTGGCGCACTGTGAGCGCTTAATTTATTGGCCGCATCAAACCAATAACGGCCATAAACATTCAAATCTATGCGTAAGGTCAGTGGCGGGAGCAGTTTAATTTCATTCCAAATACTTCCTTGATGCGCGGGTCGTGAGGCGACTTGCAAACGCGTGAGGGAATTTATGGCGTCCATGTAACTGTAATTAAATCCACTCTCCCAGCGTGTTGACCAGCGATGCCGCGCTTGCATATCCGCGCCCCACATTTCCACTTCAGGGATATTTTCTGCGCGTTGCGTGCCAATAGCGCTCGACATCAATACCACCATTTGATGATAGTTTTGATGATACCCACTCACTTTGATATCGCTGCTCGGTTGCGGACGCCATACTACGCCTACTTCACCACCGGCGTTGCTTTCTGCTTTGAGGGTGCGATTACCAAACACCGGATTCAGCAATTCGCTCACCCCCGGTTGACGATAGCCCGTGCCACCGTTTGCAAACACATTGAGATGCGCAGACAAAGCATGATTGACCCCAAAAGAATAAACGGGATGATCGCCATAAACGTCATTGTGGTCAAAGCGCCCTTGCGCGTTCCATGTCCATTTGCCTAGATGAATCTCGCTTTCTACTGTAGGACTGATTGTGGTTTGCGAGGAGGCGCTAACATTGAGTGTTTGTTGATGTTGCGTGTTGACGCCCCAAGTAAGCTCGGCTTTATCGTGTGTTTTATCATCCAAGAAAAGAGCGTGCGTATTTTTCCAATCGACCAAGACTAATTGATGGCTAATTGAGAAAGGTTTAATGCGTGTGGCGACCATCTTTTGCCTATCTTGCGTAAAACCAAATTGCAGTGAACTTTTCCAATAAGGCGTCACGTCATAATCACCGTGCAGTTGCGACACCCATGTTTCATTTGATAACAGGCCTAATTTATCATCTATCCAGCCAATACGTCGAGGCAAAACGAGGCCTGGCCCGTCAATCTCTTCATCACTGCGCACAAAATAAAGTGATGCGTCTACTTGTCCATGCGCTAGGGTTTTTAACCAATTCCCTGACGCGTGCGTGAGGCCAAAATTATCGCCTTCTTGCCCAAGCTGACTTTGGCTGATGCCGCTAAATATGTCACTTCTCCCCACTACAGCAGAAAAATTGCCTGCGGTCGTGTTCAGGCCACTGCCTACCGCACCGCGCACCGTGTCGAAGCCTCCGCCTTCAAGATGCAAAAAGGGGCTGTCTTCTTGAACATGACGTGTTTTTAAATGAATCGCCCCGCCTAAAGTTCGACTGCCGTTTTGATTTAAGTCACTGCCGCGTGTGATGCTCACTTGCTCAAAAGCATCCAGCGGATAATGACTCAGTGAAAACATACCGGCAAAATTTCCAAATAACGGCACGCCGTCTAAGGTCACCATCCCTTGCCCCGTACCACCAGCGCCACGTAAATTCACGGCACTGGTCATTTGTCCACTTCCTTGGTTAATGGTCACGCCCGCTTCATTTTTTAAAACCTGATTGAGGTCAGTCACTTCGGTTGCTTGCAAATCTTGTCTATCCCATATGCTGTTGAAGTGTACTTCATTATTCTGCACAGGTGTGTCAATGACCATCGTAGCCAAAACGTCTGCTTGACTTGCCTCATCATTGGCTATCGCATGAGTGACATAGCAGCATAAAAAAAAGCTATTTTTTAAAATGGAAAGAGGGAGAGATGTTTTTAACATAGAGTAAGTCCTAGGGGAATTTACACGCCTTAAT
>DPKY01000153.1 GCA_003542275.1 Methylococcaceae bacterium
TGAAACCGGTTTAGACGAAATACAAAATCAATGAAAAAACCTTTACTCCTCGCAGCAGCCTTGCTCACCTCAAGCGTTCATGCCGCCAGTGTGGGTGAACAAGCGCCACATTGCGCATTAACCTCACTCAACAATACCCCCGCCCATTTTCACGAGTATGCCGGCAAAGTGCTGTATGTCGATTTCTGGGCATCGTGGTGCAGTTCTTGTTTGCAATCGTTTCCGTTTTTAAATCAACTCGCACATGAATTTGGTGATCAAGGCTTACATATTGTTGGCGTCAATTTAGATGAACAAGTCGACGACGCCCATGCGTTTTTAGCGCATCATCCTTCAAAATTTACCATCACCAATCATGGCGGCGAACAATGCGCGAAAAGCTTTGACGTACAAGCCATGCCAACATCCTATTTAATCGACCGGCGCGGTGTGATTCGCTATATTCACCAAGGCTTTAAAGAAGGTGAAACAGACGAGTTAAAATCACATATCGCGCAATTACTGGCTGAAAAATAACGGTATGCGTGGGTTTGTTGGTTTGTTGATAGGTTGCTTATGCTTGCCCGCGTGTAGCCCAATTTCACCTTGGGAGCGTGGCGTACTCGCTAAAGAACACATGAGCCTTGACCCAGCACCCTTGCAAAGCGGTTTGCGCTCACATCAATACGGTAGCCGCGAAGCAGCGTCTGGGGGCGGTGCATCAAGTGGGGGGGGCTGTGGCTGTTATTAAATCGCAAACGCTTGCGGCGCTAACAACGGCGGCACTCGCACTCCCGCTGACCACGCTTTACGCCAGCGATGAAGAGACCACGTTTCAATACGGCCATTATCAAGAAGGCGCACGGAATTTATTTACCACCCAAAGCGGTTTGCAACCCATTGAAGTAGACAGCCTACAAAACAGCACAAAATTCAAACTCGCTGACCGTATTCGACTCGCATTTAATTACACGCAAGATACCTGGAGCGGCGCCACACCCGTGACCACCGCGCCACTGGCGTTTGGCGGCAACCGTGCTAGCCCGTTTCGCGCCAGCACCATTAGCGGTGCATCGCCGTATCTACAACCCAATAGCGGCCTTGTGTACGTTGATGCCCAGCATAATCCATTGCAACAGAATCTGGAAACAGGCACGTATTCTAAAAATACACAATTAGTACACACTCTCTCCTCTGCCTCGCCCGAAACACGCAAACAGGGCGATTTTCGCGTGGGCTATGATTGGGATGAAGCGAGTATTGATGTCGGCGCGGGAACGTCAGTGGAAAATGATTACAACTCAAATTTTGGCAATATCGCCGGTCGCCTCGATTTTAACCAAAAACTCACCAGCCTCAATGTTGGCGCAAGTTATACATCAAGCAATACTGAGGCCATGCTCGACCACGATGCCGTGCCTTACATTGAAAAAAGCACGTTTGGCACACGCGTCCAATCGCTACAAAATGGGGTGAAATTAGTCACCGGTGGGCGTGAAGATTGGTCGGGAAATATTGGCCTCACGCAGGTACTCTCTAAATCAGCGCTGGTGGAAGGCAGTGTCAGCTACACCGCCAGCACAGGTTACTTGGCGAATCCGTATAAAGTGATGGAAGTGTTATTTATTGACCCACTGCAAGCGGCCGATTCTGATGGAAAAATTAAAGCCACTATGCGGGCGTTTTTAGAACAACGCCCCAGTGAGCGCAATCAATGGACAGAAAATGTGCGTTATGTGCAACATATTGCGCCTTTTGATGCGGCGTTACATTTGGATTATCGATTCTTTCACGACGACTGGGGGATTCACGCTCATACGCTATCAGCCGATTGGATTCAACCTCTAGGTGACGGCTGGTCGATTACACCACGCGTGCGCTATTATTCACAAGACAGTGCGGATTTTTATGCTCCTTATTTAGTGTCTAATCAAGCAGCAAGTAAAAGCGTGCAAGACCCTGCGACGGGCACAACAAAGANNGCCTTAAGTGGTGGTTTGTCGCTCACCAAAAAATTTGCAAAAGGCCTTGAACTACAAGCCGGTGCGGAATATTACACACACGCAGGCAGTTTAAAACTCGGCGGGGGCGGTGAAGGCAATTATACCGATTTTGATGGGTACTTGGTCAATGCGGCCTTGAAAGTGGATTTATCTGCGCTCTCGCTTGCCAACGCTATCCACAGCGAACATGATCATCACGCACACGCCTCTCATCACGGTACGGGGGCGCCTGCTGGGATTATGTTTGACCACGCGCTCAGTCAAGCAGGCGAGGTCATGGTCGGTTATCGCTACCTCTACGACAATCAAACGGGCGCTATGCAAAAGGGTGTGAATCACGTCAGTGATGCAACGCTCGTCAATCGCGCGTGTGGCACAAAATCCTGCTACGTCACGCCTCAAGACATGAGCATGAATATGCACATGATTGAGCTCATGTATGCGCCAGTGGATTGGCTAACGTTAATGCTCATGCCGCAATTTATGGATATGCACATGACGATGCGTCCACTCGACGGCGCACCCACTTTGCCAAGTCCCACGACGCCGCTAGGCGCTGCCATCATGCACGCCGGCCATGAACACACCACAGGTGGCGTGGGCGATACGGGCATCTATGCGCTTTTTAACGCCTTTCACTCAGATAGCCAATCCCTTACGGTCAGTTTAGGGGTGAGTGCGCCCACAGGCGATGCGGCGATTAAACTGCGAAACACACATCAACAAGATTTAGGCTATATTCACTACGGTATGCAACTGGGCAGTGGGACATGGGATTTCAAACCCGCCCTCACCTACACGCATCAACTTGACGCTTTGTCACTGGGCGCACAATTCAACAGCACTGTGCGCTTGGAACGTCGCAATGCTTCAGGCTTCGCGCTGGGGGATAGTTTTCAAACAACTGGCTGGGGAAGCTATGGCTGGACGTCTTGGCTCTCAACCTCTCTGCGAGGCGTTTACACTTGGCAGGGCGACCTTGAAAGCAGCTATCGTGGCGTGTATCACCACATTGGCCCAATGGATAATACGCGCAACTACGGTGGACAATTTGTCGATATTGGCGTTGGTATTAGCGCCACCATGCCAAGTGGCAAGCTACAGGGCAACCGCTTGAGCGTGGAATGGCTCGAGCCCGTACTCAACGATGTCAACGGCTATCAACTCCCCCGTGACGGCAATTTGTCGGTCACCTGGTCATACCTGTTTTAATTCACGAGGACAAATTTTGTGAATAATCGCATTAAAATTATCGGCGGAACGTGGCGCAGTCGACACATTACGGTTGTTGACGAACAAGGCCTACGCCCAACGCCTGTGCGTGTGCGTGAAACACTGTTTAATTGGCTGCAAGGGGATATTGTCAATAGCTGCTGTTTAGACGTTTTTGCAGGCAGTGGGGCGCTAGGCTTTGAAGCAGCTTCGCGGGGGGCGCGTTCTGTCCTTGCACTTGAAAATAATCCAAGCGCCTATCGCGCCATTAACGCCAATGCCGCAACGTTAAATGCCTCGCAAATGACTGTGCTCGCCCAAGATGCACTCACCTACTTGGCCACCACACCCGTGCAGACGCCCTTTGATATCGTGTTTTTAGACCCCCCTTTTGGCCAGGGGTTACTTGTACAAGCCATTGCATTGCTTGAAAAACAGCATTGGCTTGCGCCTTATGCCAAAATTTACATGGAAACAGAAACAACGCTCAATCTTGACGCACACCTTCCAAAAAATTGGCACTGTTTAAAAAATAAAGTCGCTGGTGAGGTGAGTTATTATTTATTTGAAAATCAAACCAATGAGTAAATCGCTTTTTTAATTTTGAAATCAATACATTAGCAAATCATATCAAAATAACGAAGCAAATGATTAACATTGGCATCAATCATGCTTAGTATTATATTGCATACCCCTCTTAATTTAAAAGAACCGTATGGCGCTGTTTGGCCATGCGGTTTTTTTATGCTTGGTTCGCGCTGCGGAATCCCGTTTTTTTCAAAATCTTCGTACTAAACAACACATCATGCCCCAAATTATCGTCGCCTAATATCGCGGCAATTTGGCAAAGTTGCGTCTCAACGTCAGTTTGTGTTCGCGCGTGTACCATCGCAAATAAATTATAAGGCCACTGTGGCAGGTTACGCGGGCGATGATAACAGTGACTCACAAAGGGGAGTTGCCCCACTTGTTGACCGAGCGCGTCAACGCGTTCATCGGGCACATTCCACACGCTCATGCCATTAAAACGATAGCCCAAACGGTAATGATTAGGCACTACGCCAATGCGTCGAATCACCCCATTTTCTTGCATAGCACGCAACCGCGCCATAATAACGTCAACAGGCAGGCTTAATTGCTCGGCCAAATGCACATAAGGCTCAGGTACAAGCGGCAATCCACCTTGCGTAGCACGCATAATCATTAAATCGATGTCACTCATGTCCATGTGTTACGCCTCCAGTTTTAACCCAACAAAATACTCGTTTAACTTGGGCATATTGTAAACCTTAAGCCCCGTTTGCTTTTCTATCTCAATAAGGGTTTGTGCAAGCTCTTGTGGGGTTTCTGTTGCAATGACAAACCACATATTGAGGACGTGATCTCGTGCATAATTGTGTGCGACTTGCGTAAACGCATTCACTCTATCGGTAATGTCTTCAAACTGCGCGGGCGGTACACTCAGCGCCGCCAGCGTCAACGCCCCGCCCATGCGCTCGGCATGATAAAGCGGGCCAAAGCGTGACAACACGCCGTTAGCCAGAAGTGTTTGCAAACGCTCGATAACCGCTTGCTCAGAGAGCCCCAGTTGCTCGGCAACGTGCTGATAAGGCGCGGGGCAAATAGGAAAACCTGCTTGTAAAAAATTGATGAGCCGCGCATCAATGTCATCATAGGCTGTTTCAATGCGGTAATTTGTCATGTTTTTTGTTTCTTTTCTAATCGAGCCAGTTTTTTGGCCGCTTTTTCAGCGCGGATAATCGCTAATTCCGCCAGCTCTTCCACCATCATCTCAGGCGTTTCTAGCGTCATTTTGCCGAGTGTGGCGCTACGCAACTCTTGTAGCAAAATTTTGGCGACTTTATCGAGGTCAACTCGCCCCCCTGCACGCAAGCACCCGCGTTTTCGACCAATATGTTCTAACAACTCAATATCACTGCTTGGCAACGCCTCACACTGAAAACGTGCTTTGATCAGCGCTGGATAGGCTTGCAACAAATATTGCGCAGCAAATAACGCAACGTCTTCATGGCTAATGGCCGTATCTTTAATGGCCCCCGTCACGGCAAGGCGATAACCGCTGTTTTTGTTGTCAATGTTAGCCCACAGAATCCCAGGCGTATCAAATAAAATCAATCCCCCTCCCACATCAATGCGTTGCTGATGCTTGGTGACAGCAGGTTCATTGCCCGTTTTAGCCACCACGCGTCCCGCTAAGATATTGATAAGTGTTGATTTGCCGACGTTAGGAATGCCGGTAATCAACGCATGAAGCGGTTTTGAACGGTTATCTGCGCGTGGCACTAATTGATGGCAGAGTGCATGAAGTTGGCGAATTGTCTCCGTTTGCGTCATCGTCACGGCCAATGTTTTGACATTTTGTTCGCGTTCTAAATACGCTTGCCATTTTTGTGTTAAACGCTCATCTGCAAGGTCACACTTACTGAGCACTTTAATGCACGGTTTATCGCCGCGTAGCTTGGCTAAGGCGGGATTTTGACTGCTAAACGGCAGTCGCGCATCGATAATTTCAATCATCAAATCCATGTCATGCAACGCCGCTCGAATTTCTTTGCTCGCTTTGTGCATATGACCAGGAAACCATTGAATAAGCATAATTATTCACCTATAAAGGGCGTCATGACGGGGGCAAAACCGCCGCCTTCAGTACGAAAATTGGTTGTTTGCCCTTGATAGAGCCTTGCGCAGGTGAGTTGAATCGTTTGCGCATACACATACGCCCGCACATCAAACTTGAAGTCTTGCTCAATACTGTCAATACCGTCAATAAATAATCGTCTTGTACTGGGCGCCACAAACGTCTGCGCAACGTATTCTGTAGCTAAAATATCGTCAAAGACCCGTTTTGTGAGTTTATCGCCACGATAAGCCGCTTTGCTACCATAGCCCATTGTGGGTTTGAAAAAAAGGGATTTTCGCTTCTGCCACCATGCCTGCGCTTGCGTCGCCTCAACAAGACGTGTTGGCGCAATCCCCTCAAGTAAACACGCGCGTGTGNNGGTTGAGAGAGGCTAAAATCCGTCAAACGGTTGTACACCATATCCACCACGCGCTCCTCATGCCACAAACACGCGCCATCGTAACGCAACGCTTGAGGCGAGCAAATGATTGCATGAATGTCTCGTCGTTCAAACAACGCCGCAACTAATTGAAATTCCGCATACAAATATTGTGAAGGTGGATCATCATCAATAATAGCAATAGTACGCAAGGGGGCTTGCGCATGAGCACAGCGCCATTCGCGCTCAAACATCTCGAGTAACCCCGCCACATCATGCTGGGGCTTAGCCGTTGACGCGTGCTGGCAGGGTTGCTGGGCGTGAGATAAAAACGCACAAAGTAAACCGCCCCCCGCATTCGTGTTAATTTCAATTAAATGCGGCTGCCCTGATTCATCAATATGAAAATCATAGCCTAAAAAAACGGACGCATTGGGCGGACGAAATTGGGCATTTTCATGCGCGTAGGCCAGCACGCACGCTTGATACGCTGGTAGGGCGACGACACGCTCAATGGCTTCAATAAGACATTTTTGCTTGGCGAGTGTGCGCGGTGAAACAAATACCGGAGAAGACGAAAAACAATGCGGGGGAAGCGTTAAAGCGGGCAACACAGAATCCAAGTCACAGCGTAGTGTGACCGGATTCAGTGTAAGACAACGACAAGACTGATTTAATGCTTGCGCAATATGCTGTTGCGTACAATCCATCGTCCTCATTGCAACATTATTTTCTCAAGAATTTTTGCATCAACGCCGATTGACGTTTTGGCTCATCTGCTTGGGCGACTTGAGCCGTTTGTGGTGGTATTGGTGTCGGTGTTGGCGTTGGCGCGGCAGAAACGTGTGGCACGGGAGGGGGCGTTTGTGCCATCACTGGCGCAGCAACAGGTGCTGGCGGTACGTCAACCATCACTGGCGCGGCGACTGGCGTTGGAATCGTAACGGGCGCAACAGCTGCCTGAGCAACAGCCTGAGGCGCGGGGGCAGCCGGTTTTACAACCGGCGCGATAAGCATATTGTAAACGCTGAAATTATCGTTGAGTGATTGCACCAAATCTTTGGTTTTATCCAATAACGTCGCCAGATGGGCCTTCGCTTTTTTATTCCAGCCTAGTGGGTCACGAATGGGCAGCATCATGCGTGAAAATGTCACATTTCGCTCAAATAATGCCGCTAAATCTTCGGTTAACAGTAATTGTTTTTGACGACGATTGAGTGAGCTGATAATAAATTTCGCTTGAACTTTACTAAAAAAGACGTGCGTGGGTACCATAATCGCAATGATAGACAGCAAAATGGCTGGGCCAATAATCGGGTCAATTAACAGCTCAAGCACGCCCATGCCAATTTCAAGGAAAACACCCACCGTGGCAATCGAACCTAAAATGAGTAAACTAGAAAAGGTGGAGCGCTCTTTCCAGATAAAAATCGCTTTTTTAATTTCATAAATCAACACATTTTCCACATCAAGAATACTTTTCTCCAGCGCGTGTAGCACGCGATAAGAGCGCTGATG
>DPKY01000157.1 GCA_003542275.1 Methylococcaceae bacterium
TCAAATTTTCTTTCTGATTGTCCTTGCGCACCATGAAAAAAACACTCACGCTCTGCTTACTTTTAATTTCTCCCCTTTCAATGGCGCTTGATATTGGCGCCACGCCGCCGTCTTGTTATGTTGTGGACTTTGCAAAAGAGACCCCACTCTCACTTTCACGGTCTGGCCGCGTGGTGTATGTGGATTTTTGGGCATCTTGGTGTGCACCGTGCGCGAAATCCATGCCTTTTTTAAATGAACTTCATCACACCTTCGCCTCACAAGGGCTGGATATTATTGGTATTAACGTCGATGACAACAAAGCCGATGGCGTCACATTTTTAGACAAAGTGCCTGTTGTTTTTTCTGTTGCAAGCAATCCTGATGGGCAATGCGCCTCAGCGTTTGGCGTGCAGACCATGCCATCAAGTTATCTTATTGATAAAAAAGGAAAAATACGCTATATCGAATTGGGTTTTTTTAGTGAAAATAAAGACACTATTCGCCAAAATGTTGAAAAATTATTAGCCGAGCCACGTTGAATATGATGTTAGCAAAAAAAATACCGTTTTTTTTCACTCTCTTACCGCTATGCGCCAGCATTAGCGCTTGCCAACAAGTGAATGCGTGGGAGCGAGGCAATTTAGCCAAGCCACAAATGGCCATTGACTTTGATACGTTAAACGCCGCCCTGCAAGCACATACGTTCAGCTCAAAAGAAGCGGCGTCAGGAGGCGAGGGCGTAGGAGGGGGTGGCTGTGGGTGTAACTAAGCAACGCGTTTCGCTCAACGCTTTAACGGCGGCGGCATTAGCACTCTTGAATGCAGCGCCTGTGCAAGCAGGTGAAGCAGAATACGCTGACCTCAATTCACAATTTAGTCGCTATGAAGAAAGCGGCGGACGCATGAATATTGATATTTATCAAGCCTCCGCTTTATTGCCGTTTACCGATCGACTCAGTTTTAAAGTCAATGGTGTAAAAGACATCATAACGGGGGCTTCACCGGTGGCAAATTTGCCACAATTAAACGGAAAACCCTATCAAATGTTGTCAGGCGCATCGATTAAAGATGAGCGCGACTCAGTAGACGGAACGCTAAGTTATAAACACGATAACGGCACGGTGAGCTTGGGCGGTGGCCGCTCAAGTGAAAATGATTATGAATCGAATTTTGTCAACATTGATTCACGCCTTGATTTTAATCAGAAAATGACCACGCTCGAAACGGGCTATGGTTTTTCTTCTGACACAGTATGGGCAATTGACCATTGCCCGCCGCATTGTTTGTCTACCAATACAAATACGGAGACAAGTGGCTTATCTACAGACGGCCTATCTAGTGACATAGGAAATACCTCAAATAAGCAAAGCACGTACAAACGCCCCGACGTAGGTGGCGATAAAGTGACACATCAAGGAATTTTAGGGATAACGCAGATTATCGATAAAAATTCACTGCTTCAAGCCAATGTGACCTACACCTACAATGGCGGTTATTTATCCGACCCCTATAAAGCTGTGTATGCGCCGTGGGCAACGGAGCCTTACCCAATTTATGGCGGTACATTTGTTCACGATACACGCCCCTCTAGTCGTAATCAAGTCGCCTTGTTCACGCGCTATATTCGGCATTTTGCCGCGCTCAATGCCGCCGCGTTGCATCTGGATTACCGCTATTATGCCGATACATGGGGCGTTGACGCGCATACGGTTAATGCAACATGGATTCAACCCATCTGGAATGATTGGAAAATCAGTCCATCTGTGCGCTATTACACGCAAGGTGCGGCGGATTTTTATCAGCCTTATTTTACGCAGCAACGCGCCGATGGTTATTATTCCTCCGATTACCGTTTAGCCCAATTTGGTGCGATAGGTGGCGGCGTGCAAATCAGTAAAGATTTTTTTGAGCGATTGAATGTTGGATTTGGAATTGATTTTTATCAACGTAAAAAAAGTTACGGATTTAGCGGTGGCGCGGGTAGCAGTATTGACGATTTCAGTTTCTCTTTTTACACCGCAAAGCTCAATTTTAAATTTTAGTTATGGCCGTAGGAAAGTTGTTTATTGCGCAGTTTACGTCAATGGGATCGCCTTGCGAGTTGCAGTGCTATACGTCAAGTCAGGCCGAATTTGATTTTGTCGCGCAACAGGTAACAAGCGATTTAGCACGTCTTGAGTCTAAATATTCGCGCTATCGTGAAACAAGTTTTTTATCCGCCATCAATCGCAGCGCAGAGCAGGGAAAATCGATTGAAGTCGATGCTGAAACCGCGCACCTGCTCAATTATGCCCAAACTTGCTATGAACAAAGTGACGGACTTTTTGATATTACGTCTGGTGTATTGCGAAAACTGTGGTCATTTAAGGCAACGCAATCCGCTGTACCTGAGCAAGCCGATATTGACGTATTGTTGCAAAACGTTGGCTGGGAAAAAGTGACGTGGGATGGTGCGGTATTGCATTTTTCACGCACGGGCATGGAAATCGATTTTGGTGGCATTGTCAAAGAATATGCCGCTGACCGCGCGGCGGCTTTGTGTGCGAGTTTGAATATCAAGCATGGCATTGTCAATTTAGGTGGCGACATCAAAATTATCGGCCCGCACCCAGATTTCACGCCTTGGCATATTGGTGTTCGTGATCCAATGGATAAACAGCGCGTGTCAAGCGTCGTCCAGTTAACATCGGGCGCAATGGCGAGCAGTGGCGATTACGAGCGTTGCATTGAGGTGGACGGTAAGCGCTATGGTCATATTCTTAACCCTAAAACGGGCTGGCCAGTGCAACATTTTGCTTCTATTACTGTGGTCAGTGATTTTTGCGTGTTGGCGGGCAGTGCTTCAACGATTGCGATGCTCAAAGAACAAGACGGCGTTGCTTGGCTGAATTTATTAGGACTAGCTCATCAGTGGATTACTGTTGACGGGCAACGTGGCGGAAATCTTTAGAATTTAATTTTACGTTATTCACATTTTTTCAAGGGGGAAAAATGGCAATCAAATCAGCAACAAATGGAGATGATAAGTGGTCGAACATTTATGGAAAAGGTATTTTAGACGGGCTTAGTGGAATAGATACTATTGATATTGGAGCAATTAAAAAATTCCAATTAACACAAAATACAGATGGATCCATATTACTCGTTGATACTTTTTCTTCAGCTAGTGGAAAAACAACTTATACAAATAATATCACCTTAAAAAACATGGAGATTCTCCAATATGATTCTCAGCGTTCAACGATTGATTTGACGACGTATTTCCCCAAAGTGGTGTCTTTTTCACCAAGCGATGCAGCGACAAATGCACCTATTGACCAACCGATTGTATTCAAATTCGACAGAGCCATTAAACAAGGTACGGGAAACATCGCCTTGCATTCCGGTACGGCTTCGGGCCCTGTGATTGAAACGTTTAATGCCGCAACCAAGGCACTTTTAGCTTTTTCAAATGACACGCTCACGCTTACACCGAGTGCAAAATTAGCCCCCAATACGCATTATTTTGTGACAATTGATACGGGTGCCATAAAAGATACAGCAGGGCTAAATTATACCGACACCGTAGGCTACGATTTTACGACGCGCTCAGATAGCACAACGCCTAATCATGCACCAATTGCCTCATCTACTCCTTCTGCGTTGACAGCAAAAGAAGGAAGTACATTTAGCTATGATGCAAAGTCGCTTTTCTCCGATAGCGATGGTGATGCGCTCACGTTTGCTGCGCAAGGTTTGCCTGCTTGGCTTAAATTGACTAATGGCACGCTAACAGGCACACCTTCCTACAGCGCCGCTGATGCGCCAGTGGCGGGCTTGAGTATTGTGGCTAATGACGGACGCGGAGGTACGGCTACGTCAACATTGACATTAAATGTAGAGAACGTTGCCTCCATCACAGGCACAGCAAATAATGACAGTTTATTCGCTGGGCTAGGTAATGATGTGATTTCAGGTTTGGCGGGCAAAGATACGCTGAACGGTGGACTGGGAAATGATACGTTGACAGGAGGGGCGGGCAAAGATACGTTTGTTTTTAACACAACATTAGATGGCACGCCCAATGTCGATACAATCACCGATTTTGTGCATGGTACAGATAAAATGCAATTAGCAAAAAGTATCATGACCGGTCTGGGTG
>DPKY01000111.1 GCA_003542275.1 Methylococcaceae bacterium
CCCCAGTGCCCCATACATTCCTTGCACGGTTTTTCCAGGGCTAATTTCAGGAGAGAGTTTGACGGTCCCCCATTTTTTCCCCACAAAGAAGGCGGCAATGTCGGCTACCCAAATTAACGCGAGAAAATACAGCGTCATTTCTTCACCAAAAAAGGTGCGCAAACGCGAGAGAAACATCCAACTCATCAACAATACAAACCAGCCAATGAAGCCTTGTTTACACACACTCAATTCTAAGCTCAACGCGCCTTGTGGTGAATTGCGAATTACCATCATCGTCAATATCCAAAATAAGACAGCAGGCAGTGCAAGCCACTCTAAAAGTCCGGATTGATTGCGAATGTCATCCATTTGAAACTTGTACTTTTCGGCTAAATAATCCAGCAAATGTGCCGCTGCCTCAAGCAGATATGTCCACGAATGAATAAAGAGCATCGCGCCGATGAGCGCGGCAAAAAAGAAGCCGCGTCGCAGAGGACTGGTGACGTTGGTGAGATTGAGCCATTCGTTTGCGCCAAGCAAGGTGATGAGTGCTATGACAAGCGAAAAATACATTGAAGGAAGCTCAAACACCGCTAAAACCACCAACGTGGCAAGTAAGGTTGCGGTAATAATACGTTGTTTTAACATAAATTTTTATTGTGAATAAAGTTAAGAATTGGCGAAAGCCGCAATTTGGTCACCCGTATGCCCAAAACGCCGTTGACGACCTTGAAAACTGGTAATGGCTTCTTGCAAGGCAATCTCGGTGAAATCGGGCCAGAGAATGGGCGTGAAATAGAGTTCGGTGTAGGCAAGTTGCCAGAGCATAAAATTACTCACGCGCTGCTCACCACCTGTGCGGATAAATAAATCCGGTTCAGGTAAAGTCGCCAGCGAGAGGTGTTGATTTAACACATTTTCATTGATAGCGTGTGAAGTGAGTTCACCGGCGGCCACGCGCCGCGAAATTTGTTGACAAGCTTGCGTTAAATCCCATCGACCACCGTAATTGACGGCGATAATTAGCGTTAGGGCGGTATTATTTTTTGTTTTCGTTTCGCCTTCCCGCATTTTTTTCTGCAGTGTTTCATCGAAGGCACTGCAATCACCAATAAAACGCAAACGAATATTATTTTTATGTAATTTTTCGATTTCGTTTTGCAGTGTGGTTAAAAATAACCGCATTAAAAGCGTCACTTCTGCTTCAGGACGCCGCCAATTTTCACTGCTAAAGGCAAATAAACTTAGCACTTCAATATGTGGATCAGCGGCGCAAAATTCAACAATTTTGCGTACCGCTTTCACACCGGCATTATGTCCCACCGCACGCGGCAAAAGACGTTGTTGTGCCCAGCGGCCATTGCCATCCATGATGATGGCAATATGCCTAGGCGTGGCTAAATGTAGTCGTTCAACAGGCATAAAATGCGTTACATCGACAACAAGTCAGCTTCTTTTTGCTCTAAGAGCTTTTCGACTTCTTTGATGTACTGATCGGTTAATTTTTGAATTTTATCTTCTGAATTTTTCGCATCGTCTTCAGAGCATTGTTTCTCTTTTAACAAATTTTTTACCGAAGTGTTAGCATCACGACGAATATTACGAATGGCAACGCGACCTTCTTCAGCGGTGTTTTTCACAATTTTCACTAAGCTGCGACGACGCTCTTCTGTTAGCATGGGCAGAGGAACGCGAATCGTCATGCCGTTTGTCATGGGATTGAGGCCTAAGTCAGATTTTAAAATGGCCTTTTCAATGGCTTGTACCATCCCTTTTTCCCAAGGCGTAATGCTTAGGGTGCGGGCATCTTCAACAACAATATTGGCAACTTGTGATACGGCAGAATCTGTGCCGTAGTAGGATACCGTCACTTGGTCGAGCAAACTTGGGTGGGCGCGACCGGTACGGATTTTAGAAAATTCTTGTTTGAGAGAATCAATACTCTTACTCATGCGAGTAGAGGCATCTTGTTGAATATCGCTAATCATTTAATTTGTCCTCGTTCAATGAGTGAACCTATTTCATGTCCTGTCATGAGTTTCATAATCGCACCCTGTTCAAAAATATTCATCACACGCATGGGTAAATTATTATCACGACATAACACTAGCGCCGTGGTATCCATCACATTTAAGCGTTGATCTAGGGCTTCATCGTAAGTTAGGCGCGAATAGAATTTGGCGTTGGAGTCTTTTTGGGGATCGGCGGAGTAGACGCCTTCCACTTTAGTGGCTTTAATCATCAGTTGCGCATTGATTTCAATCGCGCGTAAACTGGCTGCAGAATCTGTTGTAAAAAAAGGGTTGCCTGTGCCGGCGGCAAAAATGACAACGCGTCCTTTTTCTAAATGACGTACTGCGCGACGGCGAATGTAATCTTCACAGACTTGATTGATTTTGAGTGCAGACATCACGCGAACAGGTTGACCCAAATGCTCAAGAACGTCTTGCATGGCCAGCGCATTGATCACGGTTGCAAGCATACCCATTTGATCGCCCGTTACGCGATTTAAACCATCGCCCGCCGTTTGTGCACCACGAATAATATTGCCACCACCAATGACAAGGCCCACTTCAATGCCTACATC
>DPKY01000067.1:0-3229 GCA_003542275.1 Methylococcaceae bacterium
CGGTTGCACTGACTCGTGAAGGAGGCACGCATGACAACTAAAAAAGTAAAAGTGGCAACTGTTTCATTAGCCGGGTGTTTTGGCTGTCATATGTCCTTTTTGGATTTAGATGAACGACTGGTTGATTTAGTGCAACACGTTGAGTTTGACCGTTCACCGCTCACTGATATTGAGCATTGTAGTGCGGATTGTGATATTGGCCTCATTGAAGGCGGCGTGTGTAATTCGGAAAATGTGCACGTTTTGCGTGAATTTCGCAAACAATGCAAAATCCTCGTCGCGGTGGGCGCGTGCGCCATTAACGGTGGCCTACCTGCTATGCGCAATCATATTGATTTAGAAGACTGTCTCAATGAAGCGTATCGAGATGGTATTGGCGTGGAAAACCCGCAGATTCCCAGCGATGAAGAGCTGCCGCTGCTGCTTGATAAAGTGCATCCAATACATGAGGTGGTCAAAGTGGATTATTTCCTGCCCGGTTGCCCGCCGTCAGCGGATGTTTTTTGGGCGTTTCTTAGCGATTTACTCGCAGGGCGTGAACCGGTGCTACCTTATGCGTTGATTCATTTTGACTAATTCGCTTTGTAAAAGGATGTAATCTCTTGAGGGGTAAGTCATTTTAAACAGGCGTTTATTGCGCTTTTAAAATGACTTAACCAGCCCTATTTTTCTATTGTTTTACACCATTGGTTGTCCCTGAAACCGTTTCTGTTTCAAATCGACCAATGTACGCATTTTTGGTGGTTGTCAGCTGTACTTGGCCCACAAAGCCACCTAACTCCAAGTTAATATCAGCGCTGCAATCGGCATTCACGGTAAATGTGCCGCCTGTTGGCATTTTTTCAGTTTGAAAAGTCACAAACTCGCAAACACTCGATGCCGAATTTACCACACCTTTTGCATCAACGACTAATTTACACTGCCCCACATGGCTATCCTTCTCGCCAAATGGCGTGACAAAAGCCGTTTGATAGGTCACCCACGTTCCTCTTGCATCGGTTTGTTTGCAAGCGGCGCTCGCTTGTTGGATAGATAAAGCCAATAATGTCAATACGATAATTTTTTTCATAATACTGTTTAAACCTCTACTGAATTGTTGAAATCCCTGTTTGGGAATGATTAAAACGACGTAGTCAAAAATTGAAGATAAAGTGCCTCCTTATTTCAGGTTGTTTGCAAAAGGCTGCAATGGCTCAGAAGACAAACCATTTTTGCCCACGGCGGGAATTTGTAAGTGTTCATCCTCAAGTAAACCGCCACTGCCAGATGTTTTATGGCCATGCGGCACGTTTAGCGAAGGATGGTCAAAAGGCGCTTTTTCCCAGCGGACACGCTCATCGGTGAGTGTTTTCAAAAAAGCCACCAACGCGTCTTTATCCGTTTGACTAAAGCCTTGAGCAAATACCAACGTTGCGGCGTGTCGACGGTTATGCACGTTGCCGCCACGGTTGTAAAATTCCACGACTTCCTCAAGTGATTTCATCGAGCCGTTGTGCATATAAGGCCCTGTTAATTCGACATTTCTAAGCGTTGGCACCTTAAAAGCGCCTGTTGTTAAGGTCGATAATCGCCCTTGGTCTGGCGAGGCCAATTCATTTTGAACAACAGATGATTTGGGACGTGTCACATAAGATTTCGGCAACGACGCGCACCCGATTTTGTCTTGACTGACTGTCAACTCACTGGGTTTAAAATCTAAAATAAAGGGGCCAGTAAAATCACAAGCGGATACCACAAAATTATCGACAAATTTTTTGGGTTTGGGTTTGATTGAATTGATATATTGCTGGGCATAAGAGAGCGGGTTCCCCCAAGGGTCAGTACCGCCTAAGCCGACATCGTATTCATCTGGGACGACGCTGGTATTAAAAAAACCTCTATCTGCCAATGTCGCATCAACGCTGTCATTGCTGTTTGAGGGCACAAAACCGATTCTATCCACATACGCATTGCCTGCCTTGTAAGCATTGGCAGAATAAATTTCAAGATTGGTTGCTGTCGAAAACACAGGGCCTGCGTGACACGTGTCACAATGCGCATCAACGAAAATGCCTAATCCTCTTTTTTCAGCTGAGTTAAAATTAGGCGGATCCGTATCTTCTTTGTGCATACTCGCTACGCCAACATCAAATTTACTTTGATTTGACACAAGCGTTGATTCGTACATTTGAATGGCTAGACCAAAGAAAAAAGAAAAATTGGTTTCGAGTTGAGAATACGCACTGCCTTTTAGCACCCCTGTTTGTTTCCAGTAAATGGGATTAAATGCTTTTTTAATTAACGCTTCATAAGTGCTAGTGAGTCCCTTGCCAGACGCCTCGCGCAGTGGGGCGAGCACACTGTCTTGGGCGTGTACTTCCTGATTGACGAGGGGTTTTTGTGTTAAGAGTTTTTTGGCAATCTGTTGAACGGTACGCCCTGCACAAGACATTTCAATCATATCCGTTGGCGGGCCAAGCGCTTGCGAGGCGAGCGACGCGTTTTTTAAATTGATTTTTTGCGCAACTGCTTTGCCGTTTTTACTGACCCAAATTTTGGCGTTAACGTCCCGTGGGCCAAAAGGCGAGAGGCCATTAAATTCATTATTTGCCCGTCCATCCCAAAAATTACGGTGATTAAATANNAGATATCGCATTGATAACGGTAGGGGCATTGCGTTTTGTTGTTTGTCGTGCCAGCAAACCACCCATTTGATGAATAGCATCATCACCTAATTTGCAAACATCTTCATCAAGTCTATTGGTATCAACGGCCGTAAAGGTTTGTTGATAACTCCCAGCGGAGCCGACCACATCGTCGGTTTGAAAAAGTATTTTTGAATTGATATTGTTTACATCACTAAATTTGAAAAACGGAAAATCGTCAGCGCGTAAACTGTCGATAAAGACATGATTATTATTTAATACGTCAAATGTTTTGCTTGATGCGCTGTCGCTAAGATGCAAAAGTCCTGTATTGAGTTGATTGCTGGTGCGACTGTCAGCACCCGCGTGAAAATGGCAGGTTGCACAAGCCACGCCATTACTCCCCACATTTTCATCCCAAAAAAGTGCTTTACCTAACGCAATGGCGGCTGTTTTATCAATAATGATTGGCGATGCACCATCTACTAAATTAGGTGTGAGAGGCGGTTGATATGCCGATAAATTTTTGGTAATTAAATCGCCATGAGCATAGGCCCATTGCGAAAAACTGATCATTGAAAAAACAAAAAATAGATATCGTAAAG
>DPKY01000067.1:3242-3630 GCA_003542275.1 Methylococcaceae bacterium
CACTGTGAATGTTGCCGGTACCTTTGCCTGCATTGGTGGCCGCTGTAGAGCCCACATCTGGCTTGAGTCCGCCGACGACAAATTGATAAATGCCTGTCACTTTAGGCGTAAACGTAATTTCCAATCTGCCGGGGGTTTTTGCAACCACAACAGGTGTGACGCCTGTTGCGCTGGCGGCATCGGATAATTTTTTAGAATTAGCCAGTCCCGTTGTAGCAAAACCCATTGGTAGATAAGGCCCGTAAACGGTTGCTGTTGTGTCTGTTGCATCGGTTGCGGCGTTATAGGGTCTAAGCATTTTTGACGTAGAATCGAGTACGAATTTATCGCCTAAGCCACCCATATCGAAGCCACTAGTAACATATTCCATGTTAATCGAACCGACGTT
>DPKY01000012.1 GCA_003542275.1 Methylococcaceae bacterium
TGTTTGCCGCGCCCCCTGAGCAATCATTAGAATGGTCAGCGGACGGGGTAGAAGGTGCTTCGCGTTTCTTGAAGCGTTTGTGGCGTCAGGTCTTCTTGCACGTTGCGCAAACACAAGGTCAGCGTTTTACGCGTCAAGGCGAACTCTCGCCTGAACAAAAAGCCGTGCGTCGTCAGCTGCATCAAACCATTCAAAAAGTCACCCATGACATGGGCGTGAGAACGATTTTTAACACTGCCATTGCGGCAAACATGGAGTTACTCAATACGCTGGCTAAATTTACCGATGAATCCCATAACGCAAACGCCATTCGCCATGAAATGTTAGAAGCGATAACACTTATGCTCTCACCTATTGTGCCGCATATTTGTGACCAACTCTGGCGAGAATTAGGTCATGACAACGCGATTATTTGCCAGCCTTGGCTTGTCGTTGACGACAATGCGCTCACACAAGAATCGCTTGAGATGATGGTGCAGGTGAATGGGAAATTGCGTGGCAAAATTGCCGTTTCGGCAAGCGCGACAAATGCGGACATTGAAACGGCGGCATTAAATGACCACGTTGTTGAGAAATTCATTGACGGGCAAGCAGTAAAAAAAGTGATTATTGTGCCTAAGAAGCTGGTGAATATCGTCATATAAACTGCCCCGTTAGCAAACGGTGTGTTTTCAACACACCGTTTGTTTGCGTTGACATCAAAATGCACTTAGTGATTGCGGTTATCTTCCGCTTCTTTTTTAACAGCGCTATCTGGCGTAAGATGTAATTCGCCTGTTTTGAGATCAATGCTTGCGGTGTTATCTGTATTTTTGCTTGCATTGGCCAGTTTTTTGGCAAGCAGTGTATTAGCAACCGCTTGACGCTCTCCCATTGTTTCCATCATTTTGCCTGATAACCAAGGATTATCAAGGGTAAAACGCTCAAGCTCGCTAGGCGTACGGATCACGACGAGTTTACTGTTAACAAGCGCCTTGGCATTTTCACTGCGTGGTTTATCCACATACATTTCAATTTCGCCAAAAAATTGGTATTGCTCAATAACAGCAATTTCAATTTCTTTGGATTCTCCTTGTGTGTAAATTTTAATTTCACCTTCAAGCAGAAGAAACATCCGTCGGTCTTGCGATCCGGCCTTGAAAATGACTTCATCGGCGGCCACGTCAATAATGGGCAGTTTGGTATTTAATACATTTTTTTGGGGTCTGACAAAAAGATCCATAATTGATTTCCTACAATGCCGCCGTCGTCGTCGCAAGGCGTTGGCCCATAACACGCATCATTTTTCCTGAAAATGCGGGATGTTCCACAAAAAATTGCTCAAGCTGCATACGATTTTTAATACAAACCAAACGTGTGTCACACAATGTTCTAGCGGAGAAACCGCGCGGCGTATTTCCGTACATTTCAATTTCACCAAAAAAATCATGCTGATTCACAACCGATAATTCAACTTCTTTTTTGTTGTTCACCACGTAAAGCTGTACACTGCCCTCAACAACAATGTACATCATCACCCCGTAACTTCCTTCTTCAAAAATGACGGTGCCTGATTTGAATTTTCTAACAGGTAACATAATACATCCTCAAAAATTTTACTGTGCTAATTCTAATCGATTTACAACAAGTGGAGTTAGCATTTATTCTGTTTTTCTACGCTTTTTTGATAACCCTATACACGCTTGTCTAGCCGAAGTGCAGCGCGTGCATGACGTTTTGCATAAAGACACAAACACAGCGCCCCGCCCAAAACCGTGCCACCCAACCCTTGCATGACCTGCGTTGCGCTCATTGCTTGAGTTAATACATAGCTTTGCACGCCCAGCGTCACTAACATAGCGCTATTTTGAAAAAAACCCTGTAAAGCCACCGCATGACCCGCGCCAATACTCGCTTCACCAAGATGTTGCAACAACGCATTGATGGGCACAATAAACAATCCCCCACAAACGCCAATTAACAGCAAAAGCCCCTGTGCCAACGCTAGTGTTGTCGCGCCCGATAGCCCTATCACCAATAATGCCATGCCTACCATCACAAAGGGCAATCGTGTCAGATGAAAAAATCGTTGCAAAAACGAGGCAAGTGCCGAGCCGATAACAATGCCAATGGCTAAAAATAACGTTAATTGTGCAATATCTGCTGTGTCGTGGAGTGAAAATCGAGGCGGNNGCCAAAATTGACGCAATTTTATGTAAAAATCACGCAGCGGCAATGCCTTGTTTTTTTGCACAGTGCGAGTGCGCGGTAAAAATAGCGTCATCCCTGCTGAACAAACAAAACTGCAGACACTCATGCCCAAAGCAAGTGCAATCGATTTGTCCGCCACACTCGCACCCACCATCATGCCCGTTAAAATAGCCAAAATTGTGGATGCCTCCATCCAACTATTCGCTTTGACTAGCGCCGTTTTCTCGACTAATTCGGGCAAAATACCGTATTTTGCAGGACTGTACATTGCCGCGCCTAAGCCCACGATACTGTAGGCAAAAAGCGGCTCTATTTGCCAAAATAAGCCTAACGTGCCAACGATTTTGATTACATTCGCCGCTAAAAGGACACGCGATTTAGCAAAATGATCTGCCACATACCCCGACCATGGCGCAACGAAAACAAATGAAATTAAAAATACACTTTGCAGTGCCGGCACATACCACGGGGCAACAGGCTCGTTAGCGTGCATAATGCGTGCAATCACGGTAAAGAGCACCGTATTGTCGGCAAACGCGGATAAAAATTGAGCAATGAGTAACCAGAAAAATGGCCGATTCATCTTGTTAAAAACGTATTGATAGCTTGAATGAAAGCGTTAGGCTGCTGAACGTGTACCCAGTGCCCTGCATTGGCAATCACGTCAAAATTCGCCTGTGGAAACAGGGGGTGCAAGGTACTTGGCGTGACATAATTTGACTGAGCACCGGCAATAAATAACGCCATCCCTTCAAAAAAAGTCGATGACGCCACGGCTGGAAAGCCGATAATGGCCTGCCCGCTTGCTTGAAAAATATCTAAATCAATACGCCATTGATAACGCCCCTCAAGCAACTGCAAATTTTGCAATAAGAATTGCCGATAACTCAGCTCGGGAATTGCAGGTGCCAGCCAAACTTCCGCTTCTTTTCGATTACGCAGCGTGTCGAGCGGCAGCGATTTGAGTGCACGAATAAGTGGCTCAAAAGAATGTTGATAAGCAATGGGCGCGATGTCGACAACAATTAAATGTGAAATGAGCTGAGGATAATGGAGAGCAAGCCACATTGCCGTTTTCCCCCCCATACTGTGCCCGATGATTACCGCCTTGCTCAGTTTGTGTCGCACGATAAAGTCCCGCACATCTGCGGCCATACTGGGATAATCCATGCGCGGATGATGAGGAGAGGTGCCGTGATTTCTTGCGTTTAGTACATAAACGCAGTAATTTTCACTCAACACCTCCGCACACGCCCGCCAATTTCTTGAGGAGGCAAAAAAACCATGCAAAATAATGAGCGGTTTTTTATGCGTTTCGCCAAGCACATCAAAGGCTAACTCCATTTTAGCTATTTCCCTAGAGCATCAATCCAAATAAACCACCCAGCAAACCGCCAAATACGCCGCCCCACACGACTAGCCAGCCCAGGTGTTCTTGCATAATGGTTTGCACCATCTCTTTGACTAACTGTGGGGTGAGCTCGCTTAAACGCTTATCAATCACCGTTTCGATTTTCCCGACTAAATCGGAACTGATTTTTTGTGCATTTAACCCTTGCTGTAGCGCTTGTTTAAAGTCACTCGAATCGACCATCTCAATCAAGGTGATTTTCACTTTTTCGACAAAGGGTTCTTTAAGCGGTGTCAGCGCCTCAACGCCGCCCATCATCATAAGCATTCCACCAAAAGACGATTCTAAAATCACCATAACAAGGCTGTCATAAATTTTATCGTAATTGACGGCGGCCAGTAGTGGCTCGAGGTTTAATACTTTCTGACCACCCTGCTGTTCCTCTGTTTCAATAAATTGCGCGATATTTTGCGCAGTGAAGAATTGCGACATCATCAGCGTTTTAATGGCGCTTTTAAATTCCTCAAAACGGGCAGGAATCACGCCTGANNGTACAAAAAAGGCACTTTCTCAAACAACATATGAATTGCCAGCCAGTTAGTAATCGCGCCCGATAGTGCAAAAAAACCCACTGAGGTCAACCAAGGCAAACCACCTGCCACGCCACTGATAATGACGATGACCGCTACCGCATTGGTGGTGTAATTTTTATCATGAAGTAACTTGTTAATCAAACACTTACACGTCATCGTCTAACTCTTCTGCTGATTTTGTAGTGAAATAACTTGGCATCACGCTAATGAGCGTAATCATCAACGTGGCAAGATAAGGCACGGCTTGGACACCCAAAATGGTCATCCACAATTTACCGTTCAAATTATCCAAATAAGGCAGGCGACTGATTTCATAAATCCCCCAAAGTAACCACATCAGTAAGAGAATTTCTTGTTGAATCACACGCAATGCCGAAAATAAAGCGCCATGCGCTTCGTATTTGGGTGTACGCATAAAGGGTTTGCCAGAAGTAAATAGCCCCTGCAAGGTGCCTAGCGCCACCGTATGTGTCAGCGCAAGACCTGAGAGCGCCGCGCCAAGTGAATGCCAAACCGAGCAAGGCACCCGCACTTGATAGAGCCAGAGCCCACGAATAATTTTAAATGCAAACAGGCCT
>DPKY01000266.1:0-7408 GCA_003542275.1 Methylococcaceae bacterium
GAAAACGGTTTTTTAGATGAAGTAGCGCAATTGTATCAACGTGGGGATTTGCATGATAAATTGCCCGCGATTCGCGCGGTGGGATATCGTGAAGCGTGGGCGTATTTTCAGGGCGACTATGACCTGCCAACAATGACCCAAAAAGCCATNNGTGCACATCGTCCCACATCGACACCGTAAAAATGCCCGCTTTAGCCAGCGTATCGGCGGCAAACAAGCCGATATTGAGCAACACAAAAAAGGGAAGTGTGACCCACACTAATGCAATTTGCCCCGTCCAACTGGCGAAAAGATAATTGTTTAAGCCATTTTGATACACGGTTTTTTCACTATAACTGGCGTTAATCAACAAAATGACTCATGCTCCCATCATCAAAAAAACTAAATCCGTGACGCTCAGAAAATGAATATGTTCAAAAAATAGCGGTAATGAATAAACAAACATACACGAACCTCGCTTAAAAAATGAGTGGCTAGTCTAGCGCGATTTGTTTTTTAATACCGCGATTATTTTTTCTTTTTTTATCCTTTTCTCAAAGTTATGACGTCACTTAATTTGCTTACGCTACCGCACTGGCCGTGTGCCTACCGCTCACCACAAGGCAACGGCCGCATTCGCGCTTTCCCCAGTGATTTTATTGTCGAAGAAATGCTTTCTTTTAAGCCTAGCGGGGAGGGTGAGCATATTTTCTTGCAAATTCAAAAAATCAATCAAAACACGGAGTATGTCGCGCGGCAACTTGCTCGCTTTGCGAATGTGCGTCAGCGCGATATTGGCTATGCGGGCATGAAAGACCGCTATGCCAAGACGACGCAGTGGTTTAGTGTGTGGTTGCCGAAGGGTGAAATACCCATTTGGAGTGATTTTTGCATTGAAGGGGTGCAAGTGCTAAGCGTGACGCGCCATGCGCGAAAACTCAAGCGTGGCGCTCTGGCGTGCAATCGTTTTGTGTTGACCATCCGTGAATGGTCAGGGGATATCACGCAAACACTGGAAACATTGCAGGCCCTCAAAGCGCATGGCGTTCCTAATTATTATGGTGAACAGCGTTTTGGGCGTGAGGGTCAGAATGTACGCAAAGCACTCGCCATGTTTGAGGGTGAAAAAGTCCCGCGTGAGCAACGCAGCATTTATCTTTCCGCTGCGCGGGCGTTTTTATTTAATTGTATTTTAGCACAACGCATTGAAAACGGCAGTTGGACAACGGGGCTTGCGGGCGATGTATTGATGCTTGAGGGGTCACAGAGTGTCTTTGCGTGCGATGACATTGACGACGCTCTTGCGCAGCGTTTAGCCAATTATACTTTGCATCCCACTGGGGCATTGTATGGCAAAGGCGATTTGCTCACCCAGTCAGTGGCCCTACAATTAGAGCAAAACGTTTTTGATGCTTACGCACCGCTCACTCAAGGCTTGCAAACGTTTGGCCTAGAGTCTGCTCGACGGGCACTGCGCGTCAATGTTCAGGCGTTGACATGGGAATACGATAATGCGCAAGCGACGTTAGTATTGGCCTTTAGTTTGCCAGCAGGGAGTTATGCGACCGCTGTTTTGCGTGAACTGATTGCGTATTCGTCTTGATAATGGGGCATGGCTGATTTTTTAACGTATTGATTTTATTTTTATTGTGATTATGTTGTGGCTTTTAAGGTTAAAACATTGTACAAATAACTCAAATAATTCGCGCAATTTTGATAGAATTATCTCAATACACGCGCCCTGTCGTTTTGGTGATTTTCAATGATTAGCCATCCATTTGCTATACTCGGTAAACTTTTTCTCGCACTGGCCTTGCTTGTGTCGTCGTCTGCTGCGCGAAGTCGTGATTTTGCCGATGAGCGCGAACGTGCTTCTTCTCAAATTATGCGCGTAGATTATGACGGGTTTAGTGTTTGGCTGGATTGTAGTCGCCACGGCGCGGTAAAGTTTCAGTACAACGCACAGCGTGATACGGGTAATTTTCCGAGGATTGAAAAATTTTCCCTTGATCCCCATATTCCCGCTAACTGCCAGCAAACAAGCGCAAAAGCCTATGGCCACCATTTTGATCGGGGACATCTTGTCCCGGCTAATCATTTAGATGCCTCATTACTTGTTANNAGATTGTGGAGTGTTATCGTGACATTGCCGAATTACTTGTTATTGGCGGCGTCATTTGGGGGAATCACCGTGCTGATGATTTGTTTGTTGCCTCGCATGGTGTTCAAACACCCGATGCGTTTTGGAAAGTCATTGTGCGCGGTAGTGGTCAAGATGAGCAGGTCATTGCGTGGATCGTCCCCAACTCACAAGACGCTACCCGCAAAAAAATAGATGATTATCTTGTCACGGTCAGCGAAATTGAACAAATCACCGGCGAAAACCTTCCCGTAGCCAGTTATGCCAAAACGCTAAAGCCAAGCACATCGTGGCTTATCCCTATTGATTGCAATAAGGGATAGCAAAATGATTGCGCATTTATCGAAAACACTCACGTTCATTTCAGGGGAATGTGAAAAAATTATCAGTTTAATGTGTGATTTGGGGATTTATGAACAAATGCAAATCGCGCAATGTAGTGGAAATGATGTCATCTTGATACAAGATGCTCACATTTTTATTTGGAGTGTTGATGAGTATATGTACTATCACAGCCACGATGTTACTGAGCGTGAGCGTGTGTTGTTACGTTTTAAATCGTGTGCTAATGAGATTGCGCACGCAACGCGACATTGATATGCAAAAATCTGTGAAAAAATCGTTGACTAAAAAAGAGTATAATTGGCAAAAAGCGTATCTTGCGAAACCTAAATTGAGTTATTATCCATTTTGAAAAAACGCAACTGCCCAGCCGATACCATAGCAAATTAAATAGACACTAGCGAGTTAAGACGAAAATGACAAATCAAAATGGCTTAGAATTTAAGTTAAGTAAAAGTGAACGCAGATTGCTTGCCGTATTCACGCCAACGGCCGATAAACTCGATAATTTAACCATAGAAATGATAAAACAACGCTTAGAAGAAGCTGAACTGGCGTATTTATTTGTCAATGAATTGGCGTTAGCGGAGTTAATTACGCGCTACAATGATGCCAATGCAGAAGCCTTTGAGTGTGAAATTGGTGAGCGTCGTGATGCCTCATGCCAAATTATTGTGTCGGATGATAAACTTCGTGCACGTTTGACCGTCACGCCAAATTATGGCGGGAAAGAAATGACGCTCTCCGCCATTGAAAAAGCGTTAAAAGAAAAAGAAATCACCTACGGTATTGTCGAAACTGAAAAGCTCCAAGACATTATTGATAAAGGGCATTGCACTGATTTTCTGGTTGCTGAAGGGATTAGAGCGGTTGATGGCATTGATTCGCAATTTAAAAGCATGATGCCCGTCGCACACGAGCGCAAGCCAAAAATTGACGAGCATGGTGTGGCGGATTATCGTGAATTGGGTGAGATTCCCGTTGTTCGCAAAGATTCTGTTGTCATGCAGCGCATTCCTGCCGTTCAAGGCAAAGAGGGCATGACGGTATTTGGGAGTATTATAAAACCTAAAGTGGGTGAAAATATTCCGTTTTCTAAAGATATGACAGGGGTTTACGTCAATCCAAACGATGAAAATCAATTACTCTCTTCGGTAACAGGGCAACCTGTTCCCGTGCCTAATGGTATGACGGTGTCACCTATTCTGACATTGGATAAAGTGGATTTTTCAACCGGTAACGTCAATTTTGATGGCGCGGTGGTTGTCAAAGGCGATGTTGTGGAAGGCATGACCATTGAAGCACTTGAAGACGTTATTGTTAACGGCAATGTCATTGGTGCTTGCATTAAGTCAAAAGGCGGCCTGACGATTAAAGGCGGCGTGATGGGGAGTTGTCAAATCTACTCCAACGCGGACATTATTATCAAATGTGGGATACAAGGCGCCGAGCAGCCCGGTGACGACAATGGCGTGAATGATACACAAAAAATTGTGGCGCGAGGTTCGGTCATTTCAGAGTTTGTGGAAAATTACCATGTTGAAGCAGGTTATGACATTGTCATTTCAAAATATGCACTCAACTCAGAATTGATGGCGGGTAATAAAATTTTTTCTGGTGCAAAAAATAGTAGCAACAAATCCTCCATTATTGGTGGCAGTAGCTGTGCGTTAATGCAAATTAAAGCCGCTGTTGTGGGCGCACGTTCGGGCATTAAAACGCATTTGCAAGTGGGGTTAAATCCTTATGTGCAGAAAAAAGTGACTGATATGAGAGAAGAGCTGGCCGAAAAGCAAGAAGAGCAAGTGTATATCGGTACACTAATTGCGTTTTATGAAGAGCATCCTGAGAAAACAACGGAAAAAACATTGTCAAAAATGCACCGTACGTTAAGTAAACTCACCATGGACATTAAGCAAATCAAAACGGAACTCAATGAGCTATTAGAAGGCTTTTCACTGGTTGATAATGCGCGAGTGGTCGTTGATCGAGGGGTTTTTGTTGGAACGGAAGTGCAAATTGGCAATATACGCTGGAAGGCAACCGAAAACCGTGGCAAGAGCTTGTTTATTCTCGTGCTAGGCACGCGTGAAATTGCCGTAAGTTAGAACGCCTGGCAGAAGCGAATGACTGCATTGCGTCATCAACACGTTCACGTTTACACGACGGCAAAATATACACGCGATAGATTAACGCTGACAGCGGTGTTGCCGTTTCGTGAGTTACAAGAGCAACCGAGTGAAACCGACGTTTGCGTCTTTGTGGATGCGTCAAAATGTTTTCAAACATTAGTTGGTATTGGCGGCGCGATAACCGATGCGGTGGCGCAAACACTCGCAAAAATGCCCTTAGATAAGCAGCAAACACTCATGCGTGCTTACTTTGATTCGCAAGAAGGGATTGGTTATACCATGGCGCGAACGTCTATTCACAGTTGCGATTTTTCCCCTTACAGCTATACCTATGTCGCCGAAAATGATGTGTTGTTAAATAGCTTTAGCATCGCCCATGACCAGCAATATCGCATTCCGTGTCTCAAACAAGCGATGCAACTCGCTGGGTCACTGAAACTGTTGGTTAGCCCGTGGAGTCCCCCAGCGTGGATGAAATCCAATGGCAGTATGTTGAACGGTGGGCGTTTATTGCCGCAGTATCGCCAACAGTGGGCGGATTATATTACGCAATTTATTCATGCCTATGAAAAAGCCGGTGTGCCCATTTGGGGATTAACCGTGCAAAATGAACCCATGGCCAGCCAAACGTGGGAATCGTGTTTATTCACCGCGCAAGAAGAGTGCGATTTTATTAAGCATTATTTAGGCAAAACGCTACATCAGCAAGGCTTATCAGAGAAGAAAACCATCGCATGGGATCATAATCGTGATTTAATCTATCAACGCGCAAGGATCATACTCAGCGACGTTGATGCCGCGCGTTATGTGTGGGGCATTGGCTATCATTGGTATGAAACATGGACGGGCAGTGCGATGCGCTTTGATAATCTCAAGCGCGTAAAAGAAGCGTTTCCTCAAACGGAACTGATTTTCACCGAAGGCTGTATTGAAAAATTTGACTGCCAACGCCTTGACGATTGGTCTCTAGGTGAGCGTTATGCTTATTCGATGATCCATGATTTCAATGCGGGCGCGAGTGCATGGCTTGATTGGAATCTATTTTTAGATGAAACGGGTGGCCCCAATCATGTTGGCAATGTCTGTTTTGCGCCCATTATTGCTGACACGCACTCAGGCGATGTGCATTATACAAATAGTTACTATTATCTCGGGCATTTTTCAAAATTTGCAAAGCCCCAAGCGCAGCGCATTATCAGTTCCTCTAATCGAGATAGTTTACAAACGACCGCATTTTTAAATACGGATGGGCGTGTTGCGGTCATTGTTTTAAATACGACAGAAACAGAAATTGATTATCATTTATGGGCAGACGGTCACAGTGTTGCACTTAAAAGTCTGCCGCATTCAATGATGACATTGCTTTATTGATTTCTGCACGGGTGGCTAAACCCAATCTTGCGCCCATTTTCTGGCAACATAAACTGCCAGCAACACTGGCTAATTTCAGTAAATCGTCCCACGTTTGATTTAACGCAACACCGTAAGCGAAGCCGCCGTGAAAAGCATCCCCCGCGCCCGTGGTGTCGATGGCGTCAACGGTTAACGCATCGAGTTTGCCTTGCATTTCACCTTTTTGCCAAATAATTCCTCGCTCACCTAATGTTATCACGCAAACAGGTGCGATGGCGGCAATATGTTGCAGGGCGACGTCAACATCGCCACAAAGTTGCAACGCAAATTTTTCAGAGCAAACAGCATAGTCGACTTTTGAGAGTAGCGCGTGTGTGCTCGGATTTAGCGAGCCGGCATCTAAAACAGTGGGTATCTTTGCCGTTTTTGCCTCATCAGCGAGAAACAGTGACAGCGCCGGTTCGTGGCCATCAAATAACATGACTTTAGGTGCGATAGTTGAAAAATCGATAGCCGTTTTAGCTAAAGATTGCGTTTGCCCTTTATAGTTGATTAGACTACGTTCCCCGTTGGGCTTGACGAGGATGGTGGAGAGGGGTGTGGGTGCATTGCCTGATACGATTAAACGTAAATCAACGCCTTCGTCAATAAATTCTTGTCGATGTTTTTGACCGTATAAATCATTGCCNNAGCCGTGCAATCTGCACAGCGGCATTTGCCGCTGGACCACCACCGCAGGCAAAGAAATCGTTAGCAAAGACTTTTTCATCGGATTGCGGATGTAAATCAACGGTAAAAATGAGGTCATAGCTCGCGTGGCCGACACATAAAACGTCGATAGCTGTTTTTTGATTTAACATTTTCTACCCTTTGTAAATCCTACACAGGATAAGACGGCTTGAAGCGCAAGCCCGAAATCGTGTTTTCGGGCTTGGCGTCTGTTAGCGGAACATGGCCGTTTTAGAGTTCAACTCGAACACCCAATTCCACCACTTTTTCCACCGGTACACGGAAGAAATTGATTGAACTGCTCGCATTATTGAACAGAAACAAGAAAAGTCCACGTCGCCACACAGGCATTTTACTGCGATTTCTAAAGCTCAAATGCTCACGTCCCATAAAGAATGATACGTCATCCCCCGTTAAATCTAACCCTTCTTTTGCCGCTCNNCGCTAAACTGAGTGCATGGCGCACATCTGGATTTTCTTTAAAACCAAAATAGAGTTTCATGCGATAGAATTGACCTTGACTGCCAAAGCGTTTGATTTTGATATGTTGACTATCGCGACTGACATAAGGCTCTTCAATAATCACCACCGTCAGCACCACAATGCGCTCATGCACCACATGATTATGCTCGAGGTTGTGAATTAACACTTGAGGGATACCGTGCAGGTTTCGCGCGAGATAGACCGCTGTGCCTTTTACAATCGCCAACTCACGCACTGCAATTTTTTCCTC
>DPKY01000266.1:7415-7943 GCA_003542275.1 Methylococcaceae bacterium
AAATCTTCAAAGAGCACTTTTTTCTCTTCAATTGCATGAGAGAGTAGGGCGCGTCCGCGAATCCATGTGGTCATGAGTAAAAATAAGCATCCCCCGACAATCAACGGAAGCCAGCCACCGGAGAGAATTTTTAAACTATTTGATGACAAAAAGACGGAATCAACAAGCATAAACAGACTTAAAAACGAATAGCTGATAATACGATTCCAATGCCAGAGTGCGTGCAGAACGATAAAAGATAAAATCGTGTCAATCATCATTGTACCTGTTACGGCAATACCATAAGCAGAGGCCAAATTTGACGACGATTCAAAACCGAGCACCAACACAAAAACGGAGCACATGAGTAGCCAATTTACGGTTGGCACATAAATTTGACCAATTTCACTGTCAGAGGTATGGCGGATGGTCATGCGTGGGCAATAGCCCAGTTGAATAGCTTGCTTTGTAATGGAAAATGCGCCTGAAATCACCGCTTGCGAGGCAATCACCGTTGCCAGCGTCGACAATACCAGCATCGGATAAAGC
>DPKY01000212.1 GCA_003542275.1 Methylococcaceae bacterium
GTGTGAGTGCGTCAGAAGCATGAGGCCGCCAAATGCCGCTAAAATAGGGAAAACAAACGGTAATTTTTGCGAATAGGTTGGCTTAATGCGCGAGAGAAGTTCAATGGAACCTAGTGTGAACACCAGCAGCGTGGCAATGCGATGTTGAAGCACCTCGCCATTATTGAAGGTACTGTCCCAAAAACCAATCGGGCCCAGTGGCCACGTTTCGGCATCACTGCGGAAAAAAAGAAAAATACCCAGCGCAATAAAGCCAACAGACCAATAGCGGCAAAACGCCAGCAACGGCGAGTGCAAATAAGAGAGCATGGCAAAAAAGCTCATAGTCGTTAAAAAAATGCCAGCAATATTATGATTGTAATTTGACCATTCTGTGGCGGCAATCGACGGAATTTGACCAATAATAGCCGTGCGGCCGGCTTCCCCTGCAATGAGTGCGGTGTGTGTAGGTGAGCTTGTCAGCGGCACTTGCGGCGCAAAGGTAGCAAGCACTTCTTGCCAACTGGCGGTGAGAGACGCAATATCAATGGCTGGCGGTTGTGAGGCTAAACTGGCTGCCGTAAATAATAACGTAATTAAAACAAAGGTTTCCGCTTCAATGTAATACGGGACATTGTGGGTGAGAGCGTGTGAATTGGCTGATTGTGCCGCGCGTCGGTTGAGCAGCGCAAAATAGAGCGCAATAGAAAGCAACACGACTTTAACTAGCAATAAATTGCCATAACCCGTGCCAACCAGTCCATTCCATGTATCAATGTATTGCAACGCTAAGGGGACGCCTGAAATGAGAATCATCGCAACAGAGATGACACCTAATGTGGAAAATTGGTTTAATAATTGTGTCCAATACGTTGTGGACAATGCGCCAGATTTGACGAGTTGCCAGACATTGAGTAATTGAAAGACACCGCCAATCCATGCAGCGGCCGCAATTTGATGAATAATTGTCAGCGACATGAGCACCGTTTGATTTTCAAAGCGCCCCGCGCCATGAACGAGCCACGCCCCTGAAATAATCATGGGAACACCCAGCACAGCGGCGGTTTGCCAATGTGTTTTAGATTGAGGCGAGGGTTTGACAAATTGATAGACGTACATGGCTAATATGCACGTCAGCGCGGCGCGAATAACGCCACCAATAAATTGCGTGGTGTGTGCAAATTCGGGAAAAGGCGATTTTTCGAGTACGGCTGACATCAGCCACACCTTGAGGACAATTTTAAATAATTGTGCGCCTGTCAGCCAAAAACCGCCTTTGTAAATCAAGGTCACTGTTCTATCAATTAAACCCCCATGTGTACTGGCGGGTGCTTGCCATGGTTGAAGTAAAAAAAGACTCCAAAACAGTCCGCCAATAAAAAGTGCGTAGCAAATTAAATCAAAACCGCCAATGAGTGAATCTAAAAAGTCTGCAATACCTGCCATAATAAAATGCCTATTCCGTCACAGAAAAATGAATCACATCTTCAGTTAAATGCCCATCGGCAGCAAAAACTTTAAAGCGCAGTGCATACTCTCCAGCCGTCAGTGCAGGAATAGCGATTACAATTTGCCCTTGTTTTTCACCGTTGCTTGCGCTGAGTAAATCGTGTTTGTCGCCTTTGCTGACCAAAAAAATTTGTGAGAGGCCTAGCTCAATTTTGGAATTAAAACGCAACTCGACTTTATCGGGTTGATTCGCGTGAATGGGGTGTATTTTGAGTGAATAATCGGTAATCACGGCGTGTGCAAAAACCGTTTGCGTAGGGCAAAGCCACAGTAAAAAAAGTAAATGTTTTTGAGTCATAACGCATAAAATAATGTGAAAAAATTAACCTTTTTTGTTTTTGAGTGCGTGGCTTGCTAAATNNGTTATGCGTATCCGCAATGGTTTTATCAAACGCGCTGACAATCGTGTTGCAATCTTTTTGGGTTAAATTGAGAGGGGGAAGCAACTTCACCACGTTCATACCATGACCGGCCACTTGCGTGAGAATATGGTGTTCTTTGAAAAGTGGAATGGTAATCATTTGACAAAATAGACCTTTATTTGCCGCTTCGAGCATCGCCCACGCGGCTTTGAGTGTTAAACTTTTAGGTTGTTCAAATTCAATAGCAATCATCATCCCTTTGCCACGCGCTTCTTTTAAAAACTCATAATTCTCACTCATGGCGTTTAAATCATCAATCAGCGTATTACCATANNTCTCATGGCATTTAAATCGTCAATAAGCGCATTACCGCGAGTGAAACTGTTTTCAACTAACTTTTCATTTTCTATAACGTGCAGCGTTGCCAGTCCGGCGGCCATCGCCATGTTATTTTTGGCAAAAGTGGAGCCGTGCACCACCGCTCTATCCATGCGATTGTAGACGGTATCCATAATTTTGTCGGTAATTGCCACGCCGCCTACAGGTACGAATCCGCCTGATAGCGCTTTAGCCATGCAGATCATATCGGGTTTGACATTCCAATGCTCAATCGCCCAGAATTTACCCGTGCGTCCTAGCCCCGTTTGCACTTCGTCTGCGACAAATAGGGTGCCGTATTTTTTACATAAACGCTCAACGTCGGGTAAGTAATTATCATCAGGTAAATTCACGCCTTTACCTTGAATGGGCTCGACGATAAACGCTGCTACGTCTTTGCCGCTCAATGCTTGTTCGAGTGCGGCTAAATCATTAAAAGGCACGGCTTCACAGTTAGGGAGCAGCGACCCGAAACCTTCTTTAAAAATCTTTTCGCCATTTAGGGACAGTGAGCCCATGGTTAAGCCGTGATAACCATGATCACAAAAGACAATTTTGTCGCGTTTTGTCGTGAAACGCGCAAATTTAATGGCCGCTTCAACGGCTTCTGTGCCCGAATTACAGAAAAACATTTTGGTTAAATTATCAGGCGTTGTTTTGAGAAGTTCTTTTGCGAGCAAACCGCTTAAAATGGATACGTCAAGTTGAACCAAATTTGGTAACTCGAGTGTGAGCGTTTCTTTGAGCGCATCAATGACAGTAGGATGATTTCGCCCAATGGCAA
>DPKY01000174.1 GCA_003542275.1 Methylococcaceae bacterium
ATTTCTTGCGCATGGACAGTGTATACACGAGAAAATAACAAGCAAAAGAGGAAGAATCGAAAAATAAAATTGAAGGCGTTCATAGGCTCAGAGAATAGAAAACACAATAAAACTGAGCGCGATTATAGCACGACAATCACTTTGTTTAGTGGGTTTCTGTGACAAATTGTGTTTCTGTGATGCCTAATTTAGCCAGTTTATTGCTCAGCTCGCTCGCATTATGCGACGCATCGATAGGCAACTGAACTTTGTAGAGCGTCGCGCCTTTGTGACTTGACGCTGCGATTTTCACATCGGGCAATTCGTGTTTACTGATGCTTTTTTGCAGGGCTTGAGCACGCTTTTTGTCATTAAAACTGCCTACTTGCAAGTAAACGGGTTGATTTTGTTTTTGCAACTGAAGAAGTGCTTGCTCTGGCTCGATGGTTTGAATCATCACTTCACTGGTGCCTGTCGATGCCATGCCTAATTGTTTGGCGGCAGAGTAGGATAAATCCAAAATACGATGATCATAAAAAGGCCCACGATCATTGACGCGAACAATCACCGTGCGATGATTGGCAATATTGGTTATTTGCGCATAAGAAGGAATGGGCAAGGTATTGTGAGCGGCGGTCATCGCGTACATATCAAACAACTCGCCTGTAGCGGTTTTTTTACCATGAAACTCTGCGCCATACCACGACGCGACGCCATGTCGACCTCGTAGTTTTGTGGTGAGCGCGTGTGTATTTTTTTTGGTAACAACGGCCGTTTCGAGCGCTATTTGAGATTGAGAAGAGTGCGTTGAAATGAGTGGTGAAGCCTCACTGGTGTGCGGCGTGGGGAATACTGCATTGTCTATGGTTGAAGTGGATACATTCACAGACGTTGCATTGGTACAACTGGCGAGCGCTGCCAGGGATAAAAGAGAAATCAATTTTTTCATAAAGTGGTCTATTCGCTGGTTTCACTAATGTTCTTACCCAAAATAGCAGGTATTGAACATGATGAAGTGCCTTGAACTTTTATTGCTAATCAAAGAACTTCGCCATCTTTATATTGAGCTTGTTACACGTCATCTCAAACATAAAGACTTTTAACTTTATTGGTAAAAATGTGTATGTGGTTGTTAAGTTGTTGTCATTTTAAAATATAAAAGATTAAATTAGCCTTAAGAGTGGTTTTTATTGTTATTTTTCTAGCGCCTGCGTTCAAAAATGAGAATAGCGATAATGAAGGAGAATAAGTTGCCATTCTTGCGTATTTTCTAGTAAAATACTCAAGAATTATTTTGTCGATGCGTTGTTAACATTGACAGTTTTTCTGCTTCACAAAACGATGCTGTTAACCTTTTAAAAAATAAAAAAATAATGGGGAAACAAGAGATGAGTAGTTCGACTTTATATCACCGTTTGGGTGCGCAAAATGTGAGTAAAATCGTTGATGATTTCTACCACAGAATGATTGATGACTATCGCGTCAGTCGTTTTTTTAACGATGATGACAAAGCTACGCAGCGCCACACGCTCAATAATTTAGCAAAAGCCCTTCTTGAAAATCATCCAACCAATACACCCGAATTCAAACAATTATTAACGCAATTCTTTATGTCGGCTTTTGCTCGATTTAAAGATAAAGAGCGATTGCCTGAATCAGGTTTTGCGTTTTTTGGGTATATCATTGGTCAAAATCACCCAAGTTCAAAATATTTGTGCGATAGTCATAGTCATTTGTTAAAATTCATGCCTGAAGACACCCATTATGATATTGTCATCGCGCACTTGACGGACAGTTTGCACGCTTTCAATGTCGAGCCGGCGCTTATCACACAGATACACGCGCTTGCTGAAAGCGGACGAGACAGCATATTGGGCAAATGATTTGAGTAATTGACTACTTTAGAACGGATGTTAGCATGATTGACGAAAACACATTTTTAGAAGACACAACGCCCAAAAATGACCCTGCGCACACGCATATTCAACACCGTTTTGAACTCGAGCGCCGAGAAAGCACGAAAAAAGCAGCGATATTGGAGTTAGACTTGGATTTAGACGCGTTTAACGCCATGAATAGCGGTTCATTTAGTGACAGTGACGAGTTGTTGCGGCAAATTGCCGAGCGACTTCGCCAACGACTCCGTGATAATGATGTCGTGTTGCCTGTGACGGGAGGGGACAAATTTATGCTACTTCTCGAAGATATTCAATCACCCGATAATGCCGACAAAGTGGCCAATGAACTCATGACGCTACTCACTCGCCCTTACGCGCTCTCGGAGAGCAATGAAGAAGTTAAAATTGGTACCAAAATCACCATTAGCTTCTTCTCGCCCCCCAATCAAGAAACGACCGCAACCACGCCAAACTAATGTGCGTCAATATGGTGGCTTGATCCCGCACTGGTTAGACCTAAGCGCTCAAAGAGCGCTAGGTCATGATTGGTCATTGGATTGTCGGTGGTCAGCAGTTTATCACCGTAAAAAATAGAGTTCGCGCCAGCAAAAAAGCAAAGTGCCTGCATTTCATCGCTCATGCTGTTACGACCAGCGGACAGGCGCACGCGCGACTTGGGCATCATAATTTTAGCGACCGCGATGGTGCGCACAAAAAGCAGCGGGTCGAGCTTATCGGTTCCCATCAGCGGCGTGCCTTCAACTTGTACAAGCATATTGATGGGCACACTTTCGGGATGTTTTGGCATATTCGCCAGTTGCACCAACAACTTTGCACGATCTACCGCATTCTCGCCCATCCCCACAATTCCCCCACAGCACACGTTAATGCCCGATTCACGGACACGCTCGAGCGTATCTAAGCGATCTTGGTAAGTGCGCGTGGTAATCACTTCTGAATAATAGTCTTCGGAGGTGTCGATATTGTGATTGTAATAATCAAGACCACCTTCTTTGAGGCGAGCTGTTTGGGTATCAGTTAGCATTCCTAGCGTCACGCAGGTCTCCATGCCAAGGGCTTTGACGCCTTGCACCATTTTCACCACACGCTCAATGTCGCTATCTTTGGGTTTGCGCCACGCTGCGCCCATGCAAAAACGGGTTGCCCCTTGAGATTGCGCGAGTTTTGCTGCATTCAATACCTCATCAATGGGCATGAGCGCCTCAGACTTCACGCCTGAATCATAACGCGCACTCTGTGGGCAATACCCACAATCCTCCGAACAAGCGCCCGTTTTAATGCTCAATAAACTGCTAATTTGTACTTCGTTGGGATTAAAATGTGCGCGATGCACGGTTTGCGCTGTAAATAACAAATCGTTAAAGGGCAACGCATATAACGCTAACACCTCGTCAACGTGCCAATCATGACGAATTTGGGTTGCAGTTGAATCCAACATTGAAATGAAACTCCTCGTTAAAAATGTAAATTATTCTTCATTGCGCACTAAGCGAACACTGTTACTGCCGTATTTTCCATTTGTGCCATACCCTTTGCCAACGCCCGTTGAAACATACCACGCATAACTGTTAAAGCCTTCACTAGGCGAAGAAGACCAATACCAATTAGAAACGGAATGGGGGAAGTAGGTCGTATTGATGGTGGGTTGCTTGACTTTGTTATGCCCTGCATTGCTGGTGCATAAATAGCCGCCCTCGCTACCCTCTTTCATCGGGGTGTACTGCTCATCGGAGCAATAAATTAAACTGGCTAACTCCTCTTTTGTCGGAAGACGCCAATTTGACGAGCCACACAGGGTTTTTTTATTGGTTAATTCAATATAGGCATGGGTGTCACACTCACTGCCAATACATTCTCCGCCGTTTTTCGTGCCAGGATAGCCCGCATTCTGACTCATATCTGGCTCATACCAAGTGTACGTCCAATCTTTATCACGCAAGCCTTTGTAATCATTCTTAAGCTCCCAAATCAACTTGGTTTTATTATCACGCGTACACCCCCACTGATTGGCATTCGTCCCTAGCACGGGGTCTGCTACGCAAGCCCCTTTTCCCGCAAGTTGACCACTGTTACACACCTTCGTGTAACGCTCTTGGGAAACAGGTGATTCTTCAGACCACGCATTTGCTGAAATAAATAAAGATAAAACGTAAAATGGCATCGCTTTGTTATGTGTCATACTCAATACTCGAAGGTTAACGGATACGTTAAAGCTGGCTGTTTTAACGTCGTTTCTTGCATTTTTAACATCATTTATGAAAATAAACCAAAATTTTTTTACTTATCTACTTCCACCTACCTGTATTTTATGCGGTGACCCAGGCATGGAACAGAGCGATTTATGCCAAGCCTGCCGCCACGATTTGCACCCAAATCATCCACGTTGCTACCGCTGCGCTAGCAACATCGATTTTCCCGCCACGGCTTTAGGACTTTGCCCAACGTGTACACACTTTTTACCTGACTTTGATGAAACCTTTGCGCCTTTTGCGCATTCCCACGCCATTAGGCATTTAATTTTAAATCTCAAATTTCGTCACCACGCGCCAAGCGCTCGTCTACTGGGCACACTGCTCGCTGAGTATGTCAACAAAGCCACCGACCTCCCCGATTGCCTCATTCCCGTGCCACTCCATAAAAATCGCTATAGAGAACGTGGATTCAATCAATCCATTGAAATTGCACGGATTATCGCCAAGCGCCTACATATTCCTCTTGATACGAGAAGTTGTCAGCGACACCGCGACACGGCCCATCAAGTGGGGTTGAGCGGCGATGCGCGTGCAGAAAACATTAAAGACGCGTTTTGGGTGTCACCCACACTTGAGGCCAAGCACGTTGCCATTGTTGACGATGTGATGACTACGGGCTCAACGGTTCAATCACTGGCGAAGGCGTTGAAAATAGCTGGCTGTCATCGAGTTCAGGTGTGGGTGTGCTCGCGGGCGTGTTAATTTTTTCAGGCATTTCCGACGTAATAAACGCACTGTCAGGCAAATCGCTCACAGGACTTAGCGCTGCCAATAACGGTGCATCAAGACCGTAAATATCCTCATAGAAAGCCAGTACATCATTTTGCTCATAAAAGGCTGTGCTGTAGAAAAACAGAACGGGAATGGATGTTTTGAGTGTCGTTTGAGAATGTACGCTATTATTCAACGCGTTTTCAATACGCTCTGGTGACCACCCCTCTTGCATACCCAAAACAAAACGCGCTAATTTGTCTGGATTTTGCACGCGCACACAGCCATGACTAAAATCACGACGTGAGCGGCCAAATAGCGATTTTGAGGGTGTATCGTGTAAATAAACGCCGTAGGGATTGGGAAAAATAAATTTCAAACGCCCCAGTGCATTTTTGCCACCTGGACGTTGCCGAATACGCATTTTGCCATTTTTTAGCCACACCACTTCCATATTCTGACTGGCTAAATACCCCGGATTACTCGACCATTTGGGCAAAATCTCTTTTTGAAAAATACTGGGCGGCACATTCCAATAAGGCATAAACTCAATAAAGCGCATATCCGCCATGAGTACAGGCGTTTGATTTTTCTGCGCTTTACCCACCACCACTTTTAAATTCACCGTCTTATCATTACCACTGTCAACGCCCCATAATTGAAAAGCAGGAATATTGACAATAATGGATTTTTCTGAATTTAATTCAGGTAACCAACGCAAACGCTCCATCGCTAATGAGATTTTGGTCATACGCTGCTGTAGCTTTGGGGCTTTATTTTTTTTATCATGCCCGTTTTGCACATTAACAAGTAATTCTCGGTATGTAGCAAGGGCGGCGCGAAGTTGTTGATACTGCGCTAATTTAGGCTCTGCACTCGCCACTAACTGCAACACATTTCCCGAAGCTATCGCGCTTTTTATAAGTTCGGGTAAATTTACTGTTTTTTGTGTACGCAGTTTAATACCAAAATTCAAACTATGTGGCGCTGCGCGGCCGTAGTGAATATCATGCAAATAACGCACAACAGAAATTGTTATTGCCGTGTCATAAGCGGCGAGGTCAGCGGGACTGTCTTGTTGATCCAATAAGATGAGTGGAAATTTTTGCCTGAGAGTGCTCAACGAATAATCTTCTGGATTTAAACCTTCCGCCGCTGCATTTGATAAAATCGCAAAGACGTCGTTGATGTTTTTTTCTGTTTGTGCATTGGCAAGCCAAAGAAGCGCGTTATTATTGCTTTTATAGAGTGCTTCAACGTCTTCTGCGCGAAAATCAAATGCTGGACGCGTGAGCAACGTATTTTTTTTCAACGTGAGAATCGTGTTAATTTCTTGCGTCACACTCGAAGACGTCGACGAAAAAAAATCTTCTGCATACCCTACACGATGAAAAGAAACGCTTGCGATGAAGGCATAACTGAGTAATAGCGGTTTTAGGAAAGAACGCGCGGCAAGAAAATGTGACATCGATTAAAAAGCTCGTATTAAAATCAAAGTTGACCTAGTTGCTAGAAGTAAGTGGGTATCTTACCATTGTCTCATCAGTTTATTGGCAGGAATTTTTATTGCATCTCACGCCACTCATAAATCTCAATGAGCGCACTATCACATTTACAACACCCCGTACCACACGCATTGGTGGGTGATTTTTTCTCTATTTTTCCTTTTGCCACTAAAAGCGTTAGCATACCGCTTAACGCTTGAGCATCCATGTCAAAACGAAGCATTAAATCATGCAGTGTAACGCGACGTTGCGTTTTTATGTACTGCCTCACCTCAGAGAGAATCATACGCGCTGCACTCCATATCGCCCTTTTTGCCACAATATAGCAATGACGATAACACTCACTGTCATAAAAATTGCTATCCACCAACGTGTTTGCTCAGGATGCGCTGGATAGGTGGCAATTTGATAAAACAAGGTTGCCGTAAAATAGGCGACCCCCGTTGTCCACATTACCGCAAAAGCGGCCCACGCCGCCGAGGTTTCTCTGTAAATAGCTGCCGTAGCTGCCACGCAAGGCGAGTACAGCAAAATAAACAGTAAGTAAGCAAACGCCCCCACCTGCCCATCAAAACGGTGTTGCATGGATTGAAACGTCGCGGCGTGGACATTTTGTTTGTCTGCGGCCTGCTGTAGACTATCCAATGCGCCCACATCAAGACCTAGCGGATCAAGGAGTCGACTCGCAACGAGCGCTAAATTCGTGGGAATGGTCTCCACCGCTTGCATAAGCGCGTCTTGCATGACAAACGCTGGTTTTTCTTGTACTAGCACGGGTTGCTCTAGTTGGCTATACAGCGCATCAAGCGTGCCGACTACCGCTTCTTTTGCCAGCACACCGGTAAAAATCCCCACCGTTGCCACCCAATTCTCTTCAGTAATGCCCATAGGCTCAAACGCAAAGGTTAAATTGCGACCAATAGCGCTTAAAACAGATTGATGGGTATTTTCCTGCCCAAAACGCCCATCGACGCCCAGCGCATTGAGAAAATTCAGCACCAGCACCATTGGCACAATCAATCTGCCCGCATTGAAAATAAACGATTTCAGGCGCTCACCTGTGCGAATGAGAATGCCTTGTAGCGTAGGCAGATGATACGTTGGCAATTCCATAATAAAGGGCGTCGTCTCGCCTTTAAACAGGGTGTGGCGCATAATCAATCCCGTACAAACCGCTACGCCAATGCCCAGGAGATAAAGACTAAACACAATGTTTTGCCCATTCGTAGGAAAAAACGCGGCCGCAAATAACGCATACACAGGCAAACGCGCTCCGCAAGACATAAAGGGATTCATTAAATTAGTCAAAATACGATCACGCGGATTTTCCAATGTACGTGTTGCCATAATGGCCGGCACATTACAGCCAAACCCAACAATCATGGGGACAAAGGCCTTGCCCGGCAAGCCTAAAAAGCGCATAAAACGATCCATCACAAAGGCCGCCCGCGCCATATAGCCTGAATCTTCAAGCACCGACAAAAAGAGAAACAAAAAGCCGACAATAGGAATAAAGGTTGCCACCACTTGAATACCACTGCCCACCCCTTGCGTGAGCAGTACATTAAGCCAGTTTGGACAATTCACTGCGTCAAGCCACGTTGCCAACCCATCAACCAGCAGAGCGCCAACACATTGCTCAAAAAAGTCTACAAAAGCACTTCCAATGTTAATGGTAAATAAAAACATCAAATACATCACCAGCAAAAAAATTGGAATGCCTAAAAAACGGTTCAGCACAACGCGGTCAATTTTCTCGCTTGTGTGTCGACTGACGTCGCTAAGTTTGCACACGACTTGTTTGGTGAGTTGATTAACAAAGCCGTAGCGCCCATCAGCGGCAAGAATATCAATTTCATCATCGGTGTCTTCTTCAATTTGTCGCTGAAAGGTGGCTGCGAGCGCCACCATCTCATGGCCAGCAATCGTGCGGGCGAGCGTATCATTTTCCAACAAACGTAGCGTGAGCCAGCGGGGATCACAAGGATAGTTTTCAGCACAGGTGGCTAATTGCGGCGCAAGCTGGGCGATAGCCACTTCAAGGTGCGCGATATAGGGAATGGTAATGCTGGGAATACGATGATGTGCGGCGAGTTGATTGATAGCGGTTTTTAGCGCGGGAAGGCCTTGTTTTGTCGCCGCAGAAATGCCAACAACCGGGCAACCTAATTGCGTTGCCATCGCATCAATATCAATGCGAATACCGCGTTGCTTCACCGCGTCCATCATATTCAAAACGACAATCATTGGGACACGCATCTCAATGAGTTGCGAGGTTAAATATAAATTGCGCTCAATGTTTGAGGCGTCAACGATATTGATAATGACATCCGCTTCACGTTGCGCGACATAATCACGGGCAATTTTTTCGTCAAGGGACACATGGTCGTCAGAAGATTCTAGCGAATAGGTGCCAGGCAAATCAACGCACTGAATATGTTTGCCAGCAAAGACGTATTCCCCCGTTTTTTTTTCAACCGTCACGCCTGCCCAATTCCCTACATATTGTTTAGAACCGGTGAGGACGTTAAATAACGTTGTTTTGCCGCAGTTGGGATTGCCGACAATACCGACAATAAACGTGTCTTTGGGATTCATTGAACCAATTCCGTGAGAACAAAAGATGCTTCTTCTTTTCGCAATGTGAGCGAAAAACCACGCAGTTTAATTTCAATAGGATCGCCCAGCGGGGCAAATCGCGTCACTTTAAATTCTGTACCACGCGTGAGCCCCATAGCAAGCAAGCGTTTACGATACGCGCTGCCCGCGCTATCAAACCCCACAATGACCCCCGTATCACCAACCGCTAGATTTTTTAAACTGGTGGACATACACTTCCCCTAAAACGCCAATAATGTCTAAAGCACAAAGATGATTCTAATCAATAATCATTCTCATTTAAGATGTACTATAGCACATTTACGCGGTGATGTTCACCTGAAAATAAACGGTTCAAAGACCGATAGTCATGGCATCGCCATAACTAAAAAAGCGATATTGTTTTTCAATGGCCCACTGATAAGCCTTCATAATAGACGCGTGAGAAGAAAAGGCCGACACCAACATCAGCAGCGTCGATTCAGGTAAATGAAAATTGGTCAACAGCGCGTCGACAGATTTAAATTCATAGCCAGGGACAATAAACAGTGTCGTGTCTCCCTCACCCGCTTGCAATACACCCGATTGTGAAGCAGATTCCAATGCCCGCACAGCCGTGGTACCAATGGCAATAACGCGCCCGCCTCGTGCACGCGTTGCATTCACGGCGTCAACGGTGTCTTGAGAAACGGAAAAATATTCTTTGTGCATGAGATGCTCGGCTAAATTCTCAGTGCGTACGGGTTGAAAAGTACCACTGCCTACATGGAGCGTCACAAAAGCGCGGTTGACGCCTTTTTCAGTCAGTTGAGCGAGGAGTGCTTCATCAAAATGTAAACCGGCCGTTGGCGCGGCAACCGCACCAACGTGCTGTGCAAAAACGGTTTGATAACGCGTTAAATCATTGATGTCATCAGCACGGTCAATATAGGGCGGCAGCGGAATATGCCCAATGTCGTCTAATAGTGTCCAAATTGACGTATCGCCCAGAAAAGACAAATGAAACAAATCCCCTTCTCGCCCAATTACCTCACAGGCATAGTCTTTATCAAGCGTTATTCTCGCGCCAGCTTTAGGGGATTTACTTGCGCGAAGATGTGCAAGTGCTTGGTTGTTGGTTAACACACGCTCAATGAGAATTTCCACTTTCCCACCTGTGGCTTTGCGACCAAATAAACGCGCCGCAATGACTTTGGTATTATTAAAAACCAGTAAATCTTGAGGTGTCACCCGATCGATAAAATCTATAAAGTCTTTATCCGCTAACGCTCCCGTTTGTCTATCCATCATCAACAGGCGACTGGCGGTGCGTTGTGAAAGCGGCGCTTGTGCGATTAAATGTTCAGGCAGAAAATAATTAAAATCACTTTTTTTCATGTTGGAAGACAGTGGAGGGTATTTAAGATGTCACGCAATTTGATAGCCCAAGACACGCGGGGAAAAGACGCGGTGCGGCAATCGCAACGCGTTTATCTCGACTGCTCTGGCCAGTTAACAGCGTGCAAGCTGACTGTTTTACGCCAAATTCACTGGCGAGGAATTTAAGCAATTGCGCATTGGCTTTGCCGTCAATGGGCGGTGCTTTTAAACGTAATTTAATACGTTCACCATGTACCCCCGCCCATTCATCTTTGCTGGCTTTAGGTTGTATATGCAAACTAAGCACCAACACCGTGTTGGCCTCTTGCCAGAGATAGCCGGTCATTAGCTAATTAAACTGGCCAGTTGATAGAGCGGAGGCAAAAATAACATTTCAGCAAGCTGTAAGCCCATTAGTGCCAGTAATGAGGAGAGATCAAGCCCCCCCAAATTCGGCAGCATGGCGCGGAAAACGCGCAACATCGGTTCAGTGAGACTGTAAAGCAGACGTGAAATATCACTGTACCCGCCGAGGTCAAACCAGCTCAACAACGCCCGTGCAAACACCGCATAAAAAAGGATATTCAAAAGCAATCCCAACAACTGTGCAAAGACCGTTAAAATGAAGCCACCTACGCTAAACGCATTCCATGACATGA
>DPKY01000125.1 GCA_003542275.1 Methylococcaceae bacterium
TCTCGCCACTATAAACAATCTGAATGGGAAGTGAGTGTATGCACCACGTTAGAGACCGCAAAAGCGTGTTTAATTTCAAAAGATATTGAACCGTTGTTGATATTATCCGACATGAATTTACCTGACGGCAATGCGCTCGATTTCATGGAAAAACTCAAAAAACACGTAAGCAGTGCGGAGTGGATTTTTCTCACGGGTTTTGGTAGCGTGCCTGATTCGGTGAGGGCGTTGCGTCTTGGCGCTTATGATTTTTTAGAAAAACCCTGCGATTTAGACCGTCTTGATTTAATTGTCGCCAGTGCAGCGCGTAGCGCTACTATGCGCCGGCGGGTCATTGATGAAACTAAGCAGGGGTATCGCAAATATTCCCCCGAGGCGTTTGTTGGGCAAAGTAGCGCGGCGCAAGGCGTGCGAAAACTGTTGATGCGCTTAACGCAAGTGCCGTTTAGTGCGTTGATTATCGGCGGTGAAACCGGTACAGGCAAGGGCTTAATTGCGCGGATTTTGCATTATGGCGGCGCACGGGCGGTGCAGCCGATGATTGAGGTAAATTGTGCGGCGTTGCCCCGAGAACTTTTAGAGTCGGAGCTTTTTGGGCACGAAGCAGGCGCGTTCACAGGGGCAACAGGGCGGCATCGCGGTTTACTTGAACAGGCTGACGGCGGCACATTGTTTATGGATGAAATTGGTGAAATGCCCCTTGAGCTACAAGCTAAATTGCTCAAAGTGCGTGAAGACCATAAAGTCAGACGTCTTGGCAGTGAAAAAGAAATCACCGTTGACGTGCAAATTATTGCCGCGAGTAATCGTGACTTAGAAGCGATGACCAAATTGGGTACTTTTCGCGCAGATTTATATCACCGCCTCAATGTATTCTCCATCAATTTACCGCCCTTGCGTGAAGCCGTGGATGATTTAGACGATCTCGTCCCGTTATTTATTGAAGAATATAATGCGAAAGCGGGGCGTCACGTTAAGCAAATTCCGCCTGACGCGTGGCAAAAGCTCAAAGCACATGAGTGGCGCGGCAATGTGCGCGAATTGCGCAATGTGATTGAGCGCTGTGTGTTATTTGCAGAGAGCCATGTTTTTCCTGTGCAGTGGCTACAGCTTGGTAGAACACCTGAGCCGTCGCCTTGCACTGCAGATACAACGCATATTCACCTTCCCCTCGATGGCAGTATGCCCCTTGAGGAGATGGATAAATTTATTATTAAAACCGCGCTCGAACGCGCAGACCATAATTTGATGGCAACCGCAAGGGCATTGGGTACAACGCGAGAAACACTGCGTTATCGCGTGAAAAAGTACCAATTAAACTGCGAGGAAGGTTAGCGCGTGAAGGAAGACGCACGGCGCGGGTGTTTTGGCCGTGCGTATTAAAAGTACGTCGTTTTATGTCCAGCTATTCACAGCGTTGAGTTCGGCGAACGCTTGCTCGAGGCGTGCAATCATTGTCAACTGTCCAGCACGTTGCCATACGCGTGGGTCGTAATATTTTTTATTGGGTTTATCCTCACCATCGGGATTGCCAATTTGCCCTTGCAAATACGCTTCATTGTTTTTGTAGTAATCCATCACCCCTTTCCACGTTGCCCACTGCGTATCCGTGTCAATGTTCATTTTAACGACGCCATAACCAATAGCCTCTTCAATTTCAGAGGCTAATGAACCCGAGCCGCCGTGAAAGACAAAATCCAGTGCATTGTGGGGCAGTCCGTATTGCTGTGACACAAATGTTTGAGAATCACGCAAAATGGTTGGTGTGAGTTTCACATTACCGGGTTTATACACACCGTGGACATTACCAAATGATGCGGCAATCGTAAAACGTGGGCTAATTTTGATGAGTTGCTCGTAGGCATAGGCAACGTCTTGCGGTTGCGTGTAGAGTGAGGATTGGTCAAGATGGCTATTATCGACACCATCTTCCTCACCGCCCGTGCAGCCGAGCTCAATTTCTAGCGTCATGCCCATTTTACTCATGCGCGTGAGATAGTGAGCGCAAATCTCAATATTTTCATGTAGTGATTCTTCAGATAAATCAAGCATATGTGAGCTAAACAAAGGCTGACCTGTTTGCGCAAACTGTTTTTCACCTGCTTCAAGCAAACCGTCAATCCACGGTAACAATTTTTTTGCGGCATGGTCAGTATGCAAAATAACGGGAATACCATAATGTTTTGCGACGGTATGAACGTGCTGTGCACCAGAAATTGCCCCTAAAATAGCACTTTCTTGGCCACTGAGTTTGAGACCTTTGCCGGCGACAAATTGCGCACCGCCATTGGAAAATTGAATAATAACCGCCGAATTGGCTTTGCTTGCCGCTTCTAGCACGGCGTTAATGGAATCGGTATTGACTACGTTCACAGCGGGTAGTGCCATGTGGTGTGCTTTACAATAGGCAAAGATTTTTTGCACATTTTCGCCAGTCACAACGCCAGCGGGTACAAGAGCAGATAATTTTTGTGACACGAAACAGCCTCCTGAAATAAATAAAATAATCGCTGTGCATTCTACAACACAATGACCGTTCACATAAAAAAGCATAAACGATTGCATCTCGTTGCAGAGAGTGCCATGATGCTTACCATTCTTTTTTATTTAGCCATTTTTATAGATGTTTTTTATGAGCAATCAATCTCCTCGTGTTTTAGTTGTTGATGATGAACCCGATATTTGCCACCTAGTCAGCGAAATTCTCGAAGACGAGGGCCACCAAGTTAGTCGCGCCGAGAATGCCGCTGAAGCAAAATTATTAAAAAGCTCGACGCAACCGCATTTGATTTTGCTAGATATTTGGATGCCAGACACCGATGGCATTACGCTACTCAAAGAGTGGTTAGCAGAAGATAAAGCACTTTGCCCTGTCATTATGATGTCTGGGCACGGCTCGGTGGAAGCGGCCGTTGAGGCCACGCGCCTTGGTGCGTATGATTTTTTGGAGAAACCTCTCTCGCTTGCGAAACTTTTATTGGTGGTGGGGCGGGCGCTTGAGCTTGCGCAACACGAGAAAGGCAGTTGGCAGGCCGTCACCGTTGATATAGAACCCGTTGGTAAAAGCGCCGTGGTCGCGCGAACTAAAGAACAATTAAAACGCCTCGCCCAGCATGATACGCGCGTTTTGTTTGTGGGTGAGGCAGGCGTGGGCAAGGAATTGTATGCGCGGTATTTACATAATAACAGCCCACACCGCAGCGGCCCTTTTATCAACGTGGCTGTGGGCAGTATTTCACCTGAAAATTCTGCTGTGGAATTTTTTGGCAAAGAAGACGGCACGCGCGTTTATCAAGGCTTGCTTGAGCGAGCAAATAAAGGCGNNTTTTTTGGAAAGGAAGACGGAAGCAAAATTTATCAAGGCTTGTTAGAACGCGCGAATCATGGAACGTTGTTTTTAGGCGAAATTGGCGACATGGACAAAGAAACGCAGTTGCGTTTACTTAGCGCAATTGAATCGCGGTCTTTTTTGCGTGTTGGCGGCAGTGAAGCGGTGAATGTTGATGTGCATATTGCCGCCTCAACGCGCATGGTGCTCGATGATGAAGTGCGCTTTGGGCGTTTTCGTCACGAACTCTATTATCTGCTCAACGAAGTGACCTTGCCCATTCCGCCTTTGCGCGAACACAGTGAAGATATTCCCGCTTTATTGAATTTTTATGTGGATTATTTTGTCACGCATGAAAAATTGGCGTTTCGTCGATTTTCCATGGCTGCACAAAATTACCTGCGCAACTATAGCTGGCAGGGGAATGTGCGTGAATTAAAAAATGTCGTGCAACGCCTAATGATTTTGGGGGTAGGTGAGGAAATTGAGCTTGATGAGGTCAAAAATGCACTGGGCATTATCAGCGGCGATGCGACGACCTTGTCTTCTGTGCCGGCGTTTTTTAATTTGCCTCTTAAAGAGGCGCGTGACCATTTTGAGAAAGCGTATTTGGAGTACCATTTTGAAAAAGTAGGCGGTAGTGTTGCTAAGCTATCGGCCGTAGTGGGCATGGAAAGAACGCATTTGTATCGCAAACTGCATTCACTGAATATCAAATTGTAACGCATTTGGTTCCATCAACGGGTTGTTATCTTGGCGCATACTACGCTATAATGGTGGCATAAGAATCAGCCAAACGTGCTGGTGATTTACTTGAACATTTTAGCTCTCAGATTACTGAGAATTTTTGATATAAAAAATAAATACAACCNNGTATGTCATTGATGCAGAAGGGCAAACATTAGGTCGTCTTGCCTCTGAGATTGCCTTTCGTCTTCGTGGCAAACACAAACCAGAATACACGCCGCACGTAGACACGGGTGATTACATCATCGTGGTCAACGCAGAGAAAATCGGCGTTACTGGCAACAAAGAAAAAGATAAACTCTACCAACATCACACCGGTTATATCGGTAACTTGAAAACGGTGTCACTTGGTAAATTAAGAAAAACATTCCCAGACCGCATTTTGACAACAGCGGTGAAAGGGATGTTACCAAACAATCCATTGGGTCGTGCGATGTTTAAAAAACTGAAAGTGTATGCAGGTGCAGAACACGATCATCAAGCGCAACAACCTAAAGTGTTAGAATTATTAGCGAGTAAATAAAACATGGCTGCAACGCAATATTATGGGACAGGCCGTCGTAAAACTGCGACAGCGCGTGTTTACGCAACATTAGGTACAGGTAAAATTACCATCAACACAAAAACATTGGAAGAGTATTTTGGTCGTAGAACAGACCAAATGGTGTCTTGCCAGCCTTTAGAATGTGTTGACATGGTCGGTAAATTCGATTTAAACATCATCGTCAAAGGCAGTGGCCCTTCAGGTCAAGCCGGTGCGATTCGTCACGGTTTAACACGGGCGTTGATGGAATATGATGAAACATTGCGTCCTGCATTGAGAAAAGCCGGTTTTGTCACGCGCGATTCTCGTGAAGTAGAACGTAAAAAAATCGGCTTACACAAAGCGAGAAAACGTCCACAGTACTCAAAACGTTAATCCTTACCGCGCTTGTATGCTGGATGTATGGACAGCATATTTGCAAAAAAAGGGCTGCATTTCAAAATGTGGCCCTTTTTTTATGG
>DPKY01000257.1 GCA_003542275.1 Methylococcaceae bacterium
GGGTAGAGCGCTTGAAGATAACGCGGGTCTTTTCCTTTCAGCGTTAAAATGACGCGTATCATCAACTCTTCTTTGCGAACGGTTGCCAGCGCGGCATATTCACCGTTCTGGCGCAATTGTAGCCAGGTGTGCTCATCGGGTAGACTGGGCAAAATATCACTGGGATTGGTACTGCTTGAGGCGATAATGCGATTTTGACGCGAAAACAGTGTCATTTCAGCGGCATTGGATAACACACGAAAATTCTCTAATTCTAAACTCACTTGTGATTCGGGCAATTCAATAATTTTTTCGACTAATTGCTGTGTTTGCGTTAAATTCCAGCGAATGCGTTGATCCAGTGAGGCTTGACTGAGTTCAAGCGCATCTTCCATGGCTCGGTCCATTTCAACATTAAACCAACTGTCAATGCCTTGATGCAGAAATTGCATGGAAAAATAAAACACAATGCCCGCTGGTGACAGCGCTAAAACCACAAATAATGTGACCATGCGAATGGTTAAACGCGAACCCGCTTCGCGCCGTTTGAGTTGGCGAGTGAGCGAGAATAAATTCACGCCAACCAGTCCAAGCAGTGCAATAGTGCCCGCGCCATTTATCCACAAAAGCCATGAATACATGGCGTTTAACTGCGAGGATTCTTGCGTTGCGCTACTCATGAGTTGTAGCGAAAGCAAAATTAACCCACATAAAATAATAATGGATAAGCCTGCGGGGAGTTTGATTTTAAGAAATCGCATGAGGCCTTTTTTCGATTACCATTAACCTGAACTTAGTCGTGTTAGCGTGTTTTATTTTATGAGTTGCGTTGGGCAAAATCACGCACTAAAAAAGCGGCTTGTTGCCACATTTTTGAAGTGTGAAGCGCCTCAATATTTCCGTTGAAATGCCCACGCATGGTTTGTAAGCGTCTTTCACGCGCGGGATTATCGGCAATGGGTAGCGCGTCCAGCACTTCTTGCGCGGCGCGTGGATGATTGCAAACAAGCACCATATCGCAACCAGCATTGAGCGCGAGAGCCGCTCGTGCTGGAAAATCGCCAACGCCCGCCGCGCCTTCCATGCTCAAATCATCGCTAAAAATCACGCCATCAAAGCCTAATTCACCACGCAACACCGTTTGCATCCAAAAAGTAGAAAATCCTGCCGGTTGCGCATCAACTTGCGAATACAAAACGTGCGCGGGCATGATGGCTTCGAGCCCTTCGCTAATGAGTTGACGAAACGGTTGCATATCCTGTTCATTGATAGCCGAAAAAGGGCGCGAATCGATGGGAAGCGTTAAGTGCGAATCGAGCGCGACGGCGCCGTGTCCGGGAAAATGTTTACCTGTTGCGGCCATGCCGGCGCGACGCATACCACGCCGGAATTCATTCGCAAGCTCGGTAGCTTTTTTGGCGTTGCGTGAAAAAGAGCGATTGCCAATAATATCACTCACCCCACAGTCTACATCCAAAACTGGCGCAAAGCTAAAATCCACGCCTACGGCAAGCAGTTCGGTTGCCATCAGCCAACCTGCAATCTCGGCTATTTCTGGTTCATTTTCGTAGCGTGCCGCAGGGGGGAGGCGTGTAAAGCCCGTTTGAAAACGTTGAACGCGTCCCCCTTCTTGATCCACTGCAATGAGAATGTCGCCTTGTCTTGCTTGGCGAATAGCGTTGATGAGTTGGGTGATCTGTTGTGGATTTTCATAATTGCGTGAAAATAAAATCACCGCGCCGGTATTGGGATGGTTGATAACTTCACGTTCTTCGGGGGTTAACACAACGCCTGCAATATCGAGCATGACGGGGCCAAAAGATTGTTTTTGCTCTGTCATAGACTACTCCGCGCAAGCATAAATGCCATTCGCATTGCGCCAATAGCCTTTGTAATCCATACCATAGCCAAAGACGTAACGATCAGGTACGCTTAAGCCAACAAAATCAGCGGTAATGGGCTTTTGATGGGATAATTGTTTCTCGAGAAGCACGGCCGTATAAATTGAACTCGCTCCCGCTTGCAGGCAATAATCATAAATGGCGCGTAGTGTTATGCCCGCGTCTAAAATGTCATCGATAATTAAAATCGTGCGGTCTTTTAATGTTGCTCGCGGCGTTGTTATCCATTCAATGTCGTCACCAACTGTGTTGTTTTGATAGCGACTAGCGTTAATGGCGTCAAGCGTCAGTGGCATGGTGAGGCGAGTGAGGAGGTGGCCTGCGGTGACGAGTCCACCATTCATGACGCATAACACCAGCGGATTGCGACCGGTAAGCAATTGGTTAATTTGCATGGCCATGGTATCTAGCGCCGTGTCAATGGCCGCTTGACTGTAGAGTAATTCGGCGTGGGCACGGACGTTTTCAATTTCTGTTTGCATAAAAATTTTAATAGTTAAGGTGTAAATGGACAGTAAGGCGAGCGCACGCGCGTTTGGCGTATTGTATCGCCAAATCTTTTCACGGTGATATTTAGTTTTTCAATTAAAATTAGGTGCGAGTTTGCAGTTAGCCGCGCCAAAATGCACAATGAATGCGATAATAGCACTCAACATTTAATTTTTGGAAACCTTCACCGTGATTGAAAATCTCAACCCACAAGCATCGTGGGACTTTTTACAACATGACCCCACTGCTGTTTTAATCGACGTGCGCACAAGAATGGAGCATATTTTTGTGGGGCATCCCCCTAATGCGCGGCATATTCCGTGGAAAGAAGCGCCGGATTTTCAGCTCAATCCCCATTTTGTTGAGAGTGTCCGTCAAGTTTCCCCTGATTTTAACACACCTATTTTATTGCTATGTCGCAGTGGACAGCGTTCACTCGAAGCGGCCGTTGCGCTAGAAAATGCCGGTTATGTACATTTAATTAACATTGTTGATGGATTTGAAGGCGCACTTGATCACAATAAACAGCGTGGTCGCTTAAACGGCTGGCGTTTTTTGGGTTTACCTTGGCAGCAAAGTTAACCCTTCATACATCTAAAAGTAATCCCCCATTTTATTTAACCAAAGAGTACAAAAAGTGATTGAAAAACTAAGAAATATAGCCATTATTGCGCACGTTGACCACGGTAAAAC
>DPKY01000272.1 GCA_003542275.1 Methylococcaceae bacterium
GCGAGCTGGGCCCTAAAAGCGGAATGACCACATAAGGCTCGTTTGACATTCCCCAAAACCCCAACGTCTGGTCAAAATCTTCTTTATGTTTGGGTAAATCCAGCATATCTGCCACATCAATAAAACCACCCAAACCCGCCACCGTATTTACTAAAAAACGCGAGGTGTCTTGACCGCCTTGCGCAAATTTTAATTGCAAAACGTCGTTAATACTCACGCCAATATCGCTCACATTGCTAAATAAATTGCTCACCGCTGTATTGGCAAATGATGGCATCACAAAACGATATGCCCGCGCAACAGGCGCCATGACATAATCATCAGCGTGTTCATTAAAAGACTGCACATCACGATTCCAGTTTTCCATCGGGTCACGCGCATCTTTCACGCCATTTCCTGAGCAACCCACCAAAGAGCCAAGTAAACTTAGACCAATAAGCCCCATAAGCGCTTTTTTCTCTGTTATCATAGATTCTCCAAATTTAGTTCATTATTTTATTATCGTTGTTTTTTGGCGTAACATAGCACAGATAACCCCCAGCTTCGAGCAACAAACCCTTTTTTTTACTATCATCACAAGATATTACCTTACATGGAAACGTCATTTATTCCCTTAGAAAAACGCTTTCGCGGATACCTGCCCGTCGTGATTGATATTGAAACCGCTGGTTTTAATCCTAAAAAAAATGCGTTACTTGAAATGGCAGCAGTGATTGTTGAACTCGATGACAAACACAATCTTGCCATCACAGAGCGCTACAGCACACACGTCACGCCGTTTAAAAATGCAGAACTGGACGCTTCAGCATTGAAATTCAATGGCATCGACCCATTTCACCCTTTTCGCATGGCCATTGACGAAAAGGCCGCTTTAGAGTTAATTTTCAATCCGGTTAAAGAAGCCATCAAACGCAACAAATGCACCAAGGCCATTTTAGTGGGACATAACCCTGCTTTTGATATTGCGTTTCTCAACGCCGCTATTCACCGCACGCAAATTAAACGCAGCCCCTTTCACCCCTTTAGCACCTTTGATACAGCCACTTTAGGGGGGCTGATGTATCAACAAACGGTATTGGCCAAAGTCGCACACGCTGCCGGTCTACACTGGGAAAGCGACCGCGCCCACTCCGCACTCTACGATGCAGAAAAAACCGCTGAACTCTTCTGCATGATTATCAATCGCTGGAAACACCTCGAATCGCTCGATACGCAAACGAGCGATGCGCCCCTTTCACCTTAAACATTATGTCACTTCATGTATGGAGGGTTTATGACCACCAAAAAAGTTCCTTTAAATAAAGACAAACTCAATCAAATTGTCACCGACGCGCGTAAAAACCAAGCCGAGCGTGAACAATCGTACCGAGGCCAAGCCCTCAAAATGTACCCGTGGATTTGTGGTCGCTGTGCCCGCGAATTTACTGCCGCCAATCTTCAAGAGCTCACGGTACATCATCGCAATCACAACCACGATGATAATCCCTCAGACGGTAGCAACTGGGAACTGCTCTGTCTCTATTGCCACGACAACGAACACCAGCGCTACGAAGAAACACGTTTTGGCACTAGCGACAACGCATCCACCAGTGGCCCACTGGGTTCGCACAATCCGTTTGCCAATTTAAAAAGTCTACTCGACGCCAAGAAATAAGCGCGACACACTAGGCGGCCGGCGTGTCTTCAATAGCCGCAATACAGCAACGATTACGCCCTTGACTTTTCGCTTCTTGCAACGCCACTCGCGCCCGCTCAAGCACGCTGCTTGGCGTGTCATGCGCTCTTAGCTGTGTCACGCCACAGGACACTGTCAGTGACACCGCTTTGCGATTAACATTAAAACACGCCTTCGCCACAGCGTCGCGCAATAGTTCCATCGTATTGAGCCCGACGTGCTCATCGGTATTGGGCAACAACACCGCAAATTCTTTTCCAGCAAACCGCGCCACGAAATCAGGGCTATCAAGGTGATCAGACACCAATTTTGCCATTAAGGCCATCGCCTTATCCCCTGCTTCATGACTGAGCGAGGTGTTAACCGCTTTGATATTGTCAATGGCAAACAAGGCCACACTCAGCGGCGTGTCGTAGCGCGTGTAGCGCGAAAACTCATCCTCCAAGCGTCTATCAAGCGCTACGCGGCTAGGTAAGCCCGTGAGCGTATCGGTTAGCGACTGCGCGTGAATAACTTTTAATTCTTTTTTGATTTGCTCGGCTTCCACTTCCAGCTCAATGAGTTGGTTAATTAGCTCTGCGAGTTCATCTTTAAGCTTGAGGTATTGCGCGTGTTCTTGCGCATTATTGTCTTTAATTTGGTCAGTTGCCTTTTTAAAACAGATATTGACGTTTTCTTTGAGTTCATCAATATCGTCTGCATTGATGGCCTGCACCTGCAATTCACGAATTTGGGCAAAAACGGATTTATCCAGCGCATTACGCTCTTTTGCCCATGCAATTAACTGCGTTTCTGCGTTGGTGACGCTAACGTTAAATTGCGAGAGTTGCGCGAGGGTATGCAGTAAAAACGCATCGACATCTTCTTGCTCGTCATCGCAAAACGTTTTGATTTTGAGTAGCAATTCAATCAGCGAACTTAAAATTTCTTCAAACGACATCAATGATTGCTGCGGCGCAAGTAGCGCATCTCTCACGGCAATATATTGCGTTTCAAACGTGGGCGGAATAGATAAAACGCTCAAATACTGCAACAGTTGCTCACTCACCACGCTCACGTTCACCGCCGCATTGGCCACCTCAAGGTGCTTGACAGCCACTTCAACTAGCGGGGTTTCTGGCTCAACAATGGCTAAAATAGCCCGAAAAAAATCACTGACGCTCTCAAACGCATTGACGTCCTGCGTCACTTTTTTCTGCAAAGCACGCAACGCACTTTGCCTATCAAAATCCGTGTAGAATCGGAACAGAAAATCAAACAATAACCCGACATTTAAGGTTTTTTTTGACGGCATATTTTTGATGGCATCATGAAAAACCACTAATTCATTTTTGAGCACCTGCGCGTCAATTTCATTTTTGAGATTCTCACGCAGACGCTGCAACACGCCGTCTAAATAATTATCCACGCCTTCGTTGACTAGCGTGAGCTGAATAATTAGCTGACGCAGTGCTTTTTCTTTTTCAATGTAGTCGTGTTCAATTTTATTTTGTGCGTCGAAAAGATTAAGGTACCTTCTACGCCACTCTTCCCCGATATGGGCATTATGTGTATTAAAAAATGCCATGATACTGTTGTCCTTATCTGCTTAACTTCTCGACGTGGTAAATGATAAAAGTGCAACGCTTATTTTTTCTGCGCGGCGGTTTCTTGGGCGATGAGTTTATCGAGCACTTCAATGATTTTTTCATGTGAGCCGGCAAGTGGGCCACTGGTTTTATATTTCCCATTGATAATCAATGCCGGTACGCCCGTAACACCATAACGCGCCGCCGTGGCTGACGCTTGGCGCACTTTCATATCCACTGGAAATGAATTGTACGTCGCTTTGAAATCTGCTGCGCTCACGCCGTGGGCGACGAAAAATTTACTGAGTTGCTCTTCGGTTTCCAAATGGTCTTTTTTGACTTGCAGCGCATCAAAAAAATCGGCATGAATTTTATCGACCACCCCTAACGCTTCAGCGGTGTAGTAC
>DPKY01000150.1 GCA_003542275.1 Methylococcaceae bacterium
ATATGCGCGTGATAAACTAACACGCAAAAAACTGGACATGATTGCCGCCAATTGGGTGGGCGGTGAGCGTGGCGGCTTTGAATCAGACGATAACGCTTTAGAGGTTTTTTGGCAAAATGGCCAAAAAGCATTCCCTATGACAGAGAAAGTCACATTAGCTGCGCAACTCATTGCGCTTATTGCGGAACGGTTTTCGCTTGAGACCAAGTCAAATCAAAACAACGCGGCGTGAACGACGGCTTTTTGTTGCTCAAGATGCACACGAAAATTTCCTACTGCAGGGGCCGCCGAAGCCTCACGTCCGGCGTAAATCACAGGCAAATCGTCAGGGCAACCTTCCACAAAATGATGACGTGTGCTGTACCATGCGCCTTGATTTTTAGGCTCTTCTTGACACCACACAAATTCCGTTAAATTTGGATAACGCGCTACTTCTGCTTTAAATAACGCCTCTGGGAATGGGTAGAGTTGCTCAATGCGGGCCAGCGCAATATGCTGTAAATTCGCTTCACGTCGCGCTTCAAGCAAGTCGTAATACACTTTGCCCGCGCAAAACACTAAGCGCGTCACCGCGCTGGCTTGCAGGTCGTCGCTATCGCCTAAAATAGGGTGAAACTGGCCTTGCGTGAGCTCTTCTAGGGTAGAGACAGCGAGTTTGTGGCGCAACAGGCTTTTAGGCGTCATCACAATTAACGGTTTGCGATAGTGTCGAATCATTTGACGACGCAGTAGATGAAAAATTTGCGCTGGGGTGGTAGGAGAGCAAACTTGAATATTTTGCTCTGCACACAACTGTAAATAACGCTCAAGACGTGCTGATGAATGCTCGGGGCCTTGCCCTTCAAAGCCATGAGGCAAAAGCATCACAAGACCGCACATCCGCCCCCATTTTGTTTCGCCTGAGCTGATAAACTGGTCAATAAGCACCTGCGCCCCATTGGCAAAATCGCCAAATTGCGCCTCCCAAATGACAAGCGTGTTGGGTATGGTGGTACTGTAGCCATATTCAAAGCCCAGCACACCAGCTTCAGAGAGCAGTGAGTCAAAAATCTGCGCATTGCCTTGTTCTTTATGAAGATATTTCAGCGGCGTATAACGGCGATTTTCTCGTTGATGATGCAAAATAGCGTGACGATGCACAAACGTGCCGCGCCCGACGTCTTGACCGGTTAATCGAACATTGAATTTATCGAGCAAAAGCGTGGCGTATGCCATATTTTCTGCAAACCCCCAATCAATGGGCTGTCTTTGCGCCATCATTTCTGCGCGATTTTCCATTACTTTCGCCACGCGCGGATGTAGTTCAAACTGCGCAGGTAGCTGCAATAAGCGCTGCGTGCAGTAGGCAAGCGTTTCTTTGGATACGCCCGTGCGGCAAGGTGTTGTCCAAGGCGCATCCAAAAACGTCAACCACTGTGCACTATAAGAATATTTCACTTTTGAAACAGGACGTGACATCGTTTCGCCCGCCGCTAAACGCCGTTGATAATCCGCCACAAAATACTGCACCGTTTTTTCGTCAAGAAGTCCTTGGGCAATGAGTTGCTTTGCGTAGAGTTCGCGCGTTGTTTGACGTTGACGGATTTTTTTATACATGAGCGGCTGCGTCATGGCCGGTTCGTCGGCTTCATTGTGCCCTAAGCGGCGATAGCACACTAAATCAATCACTACATCGCAATTAAACGTCATACGAAAATCCAGCGCGAGTTGCGTCACAAACAGCACCGCTTCGGGGTCATCACCATTGACATGAAACACAGGCGCTTGAATCATATTGGCCACATCGGTGCAATAGAGCGTTGAGCGGCTATCGCGTGGATTGCTAGTCGTAAAGCCAATTTGATTATTGATAACAATATGCACCGTGCCGCCGGTATAAAACCCACGCGTTTGCGACATATTGAGCGTTTCCATCACAATGCCCTGTCCTGAAAAGGCCGCGTCGCCGTGAATTAAAATAGGAATAACACGGTTAATGCCATTTTTCCCTGCGCGGTCTTGACGCGCTTTCACCGAGCCTTCGACCACGGGATTGATAATTTCTAAATGAGAGGGATTAAACGCGAGGGTGATATGCGTGCTACCGCCAGGGGTTTGCACATCCGAGGAGTACCCCATGTGATACTTAACATCACCACTGCGCATCCCCGTTAAAAGCGCAGAAGTTCCCGCAAATTCGTCAAACAACACCGTGGGATTTTTACCAAAGATATTCACCAGGACATTCAGCCGCCCACGATGCGCCATGCCAATCACCACTTCTTTTGCGCCTTTACTCCCCAAGCCTTGAATGAGTTCATCTAAAACAAGAATAAGCGACTCACCGCCTTCAAGTGAAAAGCGTTTTTGCCCAACAAATCGTGCGTGCAAATGCGTTTCAATGCCTTCAGCGGCCACTAATTGTTTGAGTGTAAAAATTTTCTTTTCTTCACTGAGCGCAAACCCCGCCACATTGTGCGGGAGCAGTGGACGAAGGGAGTGTTCTTCAAGGCGCTTAATAATCCAGCATCGCGTGGTCGTGTCCACAATGTGCATAAATTCCGCCCCGACACTGCCACAGTAAATACGCTCTAAATTGGCAATAATGTCGCGCAGAGGTAGCGGGTTGCGGCTCTGAAGCATCCCCGTATCAAATAACGTGTCCATATCTAAAACAGACAGGCCATAATAAGTAGGGTCTAAGTCTAGCGGCGCCGCTGCCGTTTTGCCTAAAGGATTATTGCGTGCGATTTGATGTGCCCTCACGCGATAATGATTGATCAACCGCGCCACAGCGGATTGTTTTTGAACGCTCTCTTGCGTAAAACCTTGCAATTTTGCAAGGCGCCCTTGTGATTTTTGGGCAAGTTGCGCAAAACGTGCAATGATGGGACTGTGTGCAATCTCATTATCGGCCAGCGCGTGCAGTTGCGTAAATTGTTCACGCCAGCTTGATTCAACAGATTGAGGATTTTCTAAAAATAGCTCGTAGAGTTCTTCTATAAAGCACGCATTGCTCCCATACAAACTTGACGAATTTTGAAAAAAATCCCGTAAATTCTGCATACACTCAGTCCAATGTTTATGAATGATAATAAGTGCGCGTATTGTACTCCATTGCGTCTAACGCAACACGCAACAAGGCGCACTTTCTGATAAACTATTGCAAATTTTCTTTCTTGCTTAGTTATCATGCAAATTCATTTAAAAACCTTAGGTTGCCGCCTCAACGAAGCAGAGCTTGAAACGTGGGCGCAAGCCTTTCAAGCGCAAGGCCACAGCGTCACGCAACATATCACGCAAGCGCAACTGGTCGTCATCAATTCTTGCGCTGTCACCCAAGACGCCGCACGCAAATCCCGCCAACTCATTCGACGCATTCACCGTGAAAATCCACAAGCAAAACTGGTTGTTAGCGGCTGTTATGCTACGTTAAATCAACAAGAGGCGCAGGCGCTTTTAGGCGTGGATTTAGTGATCAGCAACAAAGACAAAGCCCAATTAGTTGAACGCACATTAAGCACGCTCTCATTTGAAAGTATGCCGGAAATGGCCACAGAGCCTTCAGAAATTGCCCTGTTCACGCGCGGGCGACAACGTGCTTTTATTAAAGTACAAGACGGTTGCCGCTATCGCTGTACGTTTTGTATTGTCACCGTCGCGCGTGGCGAGGAAGTGAGTCGGACACGCGATGAGATTATTGCTGAAATTAACGCGCTACACGCACAAGGCATCAACGAAGTGATTTTAACCGGCGTGCATCTAGGCGGCTATGGCAGCGATAATGGTGAAAATCTTGTGTCGCTTATTCGCGCTATTTTGGACAATACCGCTATTGCGCGATTGCGTTTAGGCTCGCTTGAACCTTGGGAACTCACCGACGATTTTTTTGCGTTATTTGATAATCCACGCCTCATGCCGCATCTGCATTTACCGTTGCAAAGTGGCGCAGATTCTGTGTTACGACGCATGGCGCGGCGCTGTAAAACACAGGACTACGCTGACATTGTCACGCGTTTTCGCACGCAAATTCCCCATTTTAATATCACTACTGATATTATCGTCGGCTTTCCTGGCGAAACGGACGAAGAATGGCAAGAAAGCATCGATTTTATTGAAGCGTGTCAATTTGGACATATCCACATTTTTACCTACTCGCCGCGAGAAGGCACGAAAGCCGCCACACTGCCCGATCCCGTGCCGCATGACATCAAAAAACAGCGTAGTGAAACCCTGCACGCGCTCGCCAAAAAAATGAAACACACTTTTTACACCCAAAATATCGGCCATGCTTTTGATGTGCTTTGGGAAGGTCAGCGCGATATTATCGACAGCAATACGGTGCGTGTATTTGGTTATACGCCCAATTATCTGCGCGTAGCGTGTGATATTGCCGCAAATGCGTCGATTGAAAATACGCTCACCGCTTATAAAATACGCACAGTTACAAGCGATTATGCGCTCGGTGAGGTGTGTTAGTATGCCCACTTTTTCTTTATTTTTAATTTTCAGTGACAACGAGGTCAACACCGCATGGCAATCACGCTAAAAACGATAAAACAAACACCGAGAATTTGGTTTTTACTTGGCAGTTTAGGCTGTGTTTTTTTGTTAAGCATGGGCGCGTATTTTCAATTTCAAGAAGGCCTCGAGCCTTGTCCACTTTGCATTACACAGCGTATTGCGATTTTTTCCACAGGGCTGATTTTTACCGTGGGCGGCATGACTAATTACCCGCGCAGAAAAGTCATTATTTTTTCCATTTTAGGCACATTAAGCGCTCTTGCGGGCGGCTCTGTTTCTATTCGCCATATCTGGATTCAACATCTTCCCGCCGATAAAGTGCCCGAATGCGGCCCTTCACTCGATTATGTCTTGGCGAATTTTCCCCTGCTCGACACGGTCAAACTCATGCTGTCTGGCACGGGCGATTGTGCGAAAGTGGATTGGACAATGCTTGGTTTGAGTATGCCGACATGGACGTTATTTGCCTTTATCCTGCTTGCCACCTTGAGCTTTTTGCAACTGTGGAATCATGACTAAACCGCGCATTTTGCACGTTGCTATTCCATCGGTTCCTTTTTTTTCGCTATTTGATTATCTCGCACCTGTTGATTGCTTGCCCGAACAACTTCTGGCGGGCATTCGCCTTGAAGTGCCCTTTGGCAAACGCACCAAAATTGCGTTTCTCATCTCGCACAGTACAGAAAGCCATTATCCCCTCGAAAAATTAAAACCCATCAGCCAACGCCTCGACGATACGCCCTTGCTCTCTGAGATGGACTTGCGGCTGTTGCATTGGGTGAGTGCGTATTATCACCATCCACTCGGTGACGTCATTAGCGCGGCTTTTCCCGTTGCGCTGCGACAAGGCAAAGCCGCTACGCTCAAAAAAAAACCTTCTTCACGCGACAACACCAAAATACTATCGCCTATTATTTGTAATGACGCGCAACAAAAAGCCATTGACGCTGTTTCACAAGCCTTTGGCACGTTTGGGGTATTTTTACTTGAAGGGGTGACGGGCAGTGGCAAAACCGAAGTGTATATGCAGCTTATCCAAAAAGTGCTTGATAACAACCAGCAAGTGCTGGTGCTCGTGCCTGAAATCACCTTGACGCCTCAACTTCAAGCGCGTTTTGAAGCCCGTTTTAATACGTTAATTGCCATTTCACATTCAAAACTCACCGATACCCAACGCAAAAACGCTTGGTTACTCATGCAAACGGGCGCGTGTGCCCTGCTTTTGGGCACGCGCTCGGCGCTCTTTACCCCGATGCCGCGCCTTGGTTTAATCATTCTCGATGAAGAGCATGACAGCTCTTTTAAACAACAAGAGGGCTTTCGTTTTTCAGCGCGTGACGTGGCCATTATGCGAGGAAAATTTGCACAGGTTCCCGTGTTACTTGGCTCGGCGACGCCATCGTTTGAGAGTGTCTACAACGTGAAACAAGGGCGTTATCATCACCTCACCTTGCCAGAGCGTGCGGGCAATGCACTGCCACCCTTAATTGAAATGGTGGATATTCGCCAGCAGGTGCTACAAGAAGGCCTCTCTCCTCTTTTGCTTAACGCGATGCGTGATACGCTCTCGCGCAATGAGCAAATCTTATTATTTTTAAATCGCAGAGGGTTTGCGCCAACGCTGATGTGTCATGATTGCGGCTGGGTCGGGCGTTGCGTGCATTGTGATGCGAATCTTGTCATTCATCGCAATCTCTCGCTGCTACGCTGTCATCATTGCGGCACTGAGCATCGCCTCGTTAAGACTTGCCCTGTCTGTCAAGCGCAGCGCCTCGTTTGTGTGGGGCTTGGCACAGAACGCATTGAATCGGTGCTCA
>DPKY01000069.1 GCA_003542275.1 Methylococcaceae bacterium
TGTGCTGAAACCACCTCAACATCATGGGGAATACCCAATTGCGTGAGGGTGTCTGCTGCAAATTGCATGGTTTCCCAATCAGATGTTGAGCCCATAATAATGCCCACAAGTGCGGTCATTTCGCCTCCTGTTTATCGCTAAAACCGCCGTTTGTTAAGACGTCAAGTATCACGTCTACATTAGCGTGTGAATCGTTTAAGGCGCGAATATAATGGTACCCATTCCCGCCGGCTTCCAGAAAAATATGACGATTTTCCATGGCAATCTCTTCGAGTGTTTCAAGGCAATCCACCGCAAAGCCAGGACAGATCATATCGACACTTCTCACCCCCTCTTTGGGGAGTTGTGTTAGGACATCGACGCAATAAGGCTTGAGCCATTCAGCTTTACCAAAACGTGATTGAAAAACTAGTCGCCACTCACTGTCTTTTAATCCTAATTTTTGCGCCAATAATTGCCCCGTTTGATGGCATTGGTGAAAATAGGGGTCGCCTTTTTTAGTGAGCATGGCGGGTAGTCCGTGAAAAGACATCACCAATACGTCGTTTTTAGGGCGCTCTTGCCATGCGGCTTCAATGGAGGTGGCCAGCGCTGAAATATAACGTGCGTTTTGATGATAATCACTAATAAATCGAAAATTAGGCAGATGCCACCATGTATTGAGTTCATGGATGAGCGCATCATACACTGACGCGCTCGTGGTGGACGAATACTGTGGATAGAGTGGCAGTACCACTAAATCACTCACGCCTTGCTCTTTAAATTCACGCAATTTAGTGGGTATCGCAGGCTCGCCATAGCTCATGGCACAGTCCACCATAATGCCTTGTGGTGCAAGTTTCTCTGCCACTTTTTCAGTGAGTTGCCGTGTTAAGAATGTTAGTGGTGAGCCTTTATTTGAATCCCAAATTTTCTTGTAGGCCTCTAAAGATTTTTTCGGGCGAAAAGGCAACACAAAGCCGTGCAAAATCAACCACCACAGTGGACGTGGCAAATTGACTACCCGTTTATCCCACAAAAAATCTTTCAAAAATCTTCGTACCGCCGGCACGGTTGGTGCAGCGGGCGAGCCAAGATTTACAAGAAGTACACCGATTTTTTTGTCAACCATCATGCGTTGAATACTTATCTGTTAATTAAATTTAAAAATTCAGAGCGGGTATTGATTTCTTTACGGAAAATACCTTTCATTGATGAGGTGGTCATCACAGAATTTTGTTTTTCAACCCCGCGCATCATCATGCACAAATGCTTGGCTTCAATGACCACCGCAACGCCTCTCGCCCCTGTTGCTTGCTCAATGGCGTCGGCAATTTGCTTGGTTAAGCGTTCTTGAATTTGTAAGCGTCGCGCATACATATCCACCACTCGCGCCACTTTTGAGAGGCCTAGCACTTTGCCTTGTGGCAAGTAGCCAACGTGACATTTACCAATAAAGGGAAGCAGATGGTGCTCGCAAAGTGAGTAGAGTTCAATATCTTTAACAATGACCATATCTTCACTATCTGCGGTAAAAATCGCACCATTTAATACTTCGTCTAAGGTTTTTTCATAGCCATGGGTTAAAAATTTGAAGGCTTTCGCGGCGCGTTTAGGCGTATCGACAAGGCCTTCACGGGTTAAATCTTCACCAACAGCCTGAATAATTTGCGAAAAATTCGCTTCCATAATGATTGTTCTCTAAAAAAGTAAAATAATTAAAAAATACTCGAAAGTGTAGCACGCTACTTTGATTTGTCACGTTTTATGGCGTGGTACGTTATGATAAAGCGGGCTTTTTGAGCATAATTGCCTAGGCTAAGTAGAGGGTAAAACGCGGTATCCTTCATTTTCTATGGCATAATAACGGCCGTTTCAATTCTTTTTCCTAATTTCATTATAAAAATAACGAGGATAATTATGAGTTTTTTCATTTCTGACGCATTAGCTGAAGGCGGCGCAGCGGCTGCACAACAACCTGGCATTGAAGGTATGTTGTTTCCTTTGGGCATTTTGTTTTTTTTCTATATGTTGTTCTTGCGCCCGCAAGCCAAACGTGCAAAAGAAAAGAAACAAATGGTGGAATCATTGGTAAAAGGTGTTGAGGTGGTCACGTCAGGGGGGATTTTAGGTAAAGTAGCCGATGTAGACGATAATTTTATCAAAATTGAAATTAGCGACAATACCTTTATTCAAGTACAACGTCACAGCATTGAAAGTATGATGCCTAAAGGAACCTATAAAGCCATGCACAAAAAAGCGGTGCAATAAGACGTCATTATCAGCGGAATATACGCAATGCAAAACCATTTCTCCCTTTGGAAAAACATCGGCATTATTTTGGTGTTTTTAATTTCTATTATTTATTCATTGCCTAATTTGTACGGCGATGATCCGTCGGTTCAAGTGTCACATATTGTCAATAAGCTCACGCCCGCGCAAGCGAGCGATATTGAGGCGACAATAAAAAACACGGGCGCGACCATGAAAGCCTTTGAATTCAAAGATGGGCGTGTGCTGGCACGCTTGAGTAACACNNCCGCGACAAAATGGGCAATAATTACACCGTCGCGCTCAATCTCGCTCCCACAACGCCTTCATGGCTGCAAGCCATTGGCGCTCAAGCCATGTATTTAGGCCTTGATTTGCGCGGGGGGGTGCATTTTTTACTTGAAGTGGATATTGATGCCGCCGTCAAACAAGCCGAAGAGCGCTACAATGATGATTTACGTCTGGCGCTACGTGAGGCCAAAATTCATTATCAAAATGTTTCAAAGGATAATGGATTTATTAAAGTGACACTCAAAGAGGCTAACGATAAATCGGAATTGCTGGCACTGTTGAGCAAAGAGTTTCGTGGTTTATCGGTCACAGAGCCCGAAGCCGCCGAGCAAGTTTGGTTGAAAATTTCAGAGTCTGATGCGCGTGAAATTAAAAAATCTGCCGTTGCGCAGAATATGACCACGTTGCGTAACCGTGTCAATGAGCTAGGTGTTGCCGAGCCGGTGATTCAACAGCAAGGTGAAAATCGTATCGTCGTTCAATTACCCGGTGTACAAGACACGTCACGCGCAAAAGAAATTTTAGGAACAACCGCCACACTCGAATACCGCCTTGTTGATACGGAGCATGATGTTCAGCAAGCGGTGGCGGGGCATCCACCGATTGGCAGTCGCTTGTACTACGAAAAAAATGGCAATCCCATTTTGCTTGATAAGCGCATTATTATTACGGGTGACCAAATTGTCGATTCCGCGTCTAGCTCAGACGACGATGGCCGCCCTTCGGTGAGTATTTCACTCAACGGCATTGGCGCCTCTAAAATGGGAAAGCTCACGCAAGTGAGTATTGGTAAGCCCATGGCGGTTGTGTTTATTGAATACAAAAATGAAACCCGCGTGGTTAATGGTGAGAAAGTTCGTCATAAAGAAAAAGTGGAAAAGGTCATCAGTGTGGCGACCATTCAAGGTGTCTTTAGTAAGCGTTTTCAAACGACCGGACTTGATAGCCCACAAGAAGCGCGCAATTTAGCCCTTCTACTCCGAGCCGGTGCGCTTGCAGCGCCCGTTGATATTGTAGAAGAGCGCACCGTCGGGCCAAGCCTTGGTCAAGATAATATCGATACGGGCATGATGTCATTTTTTGTTGGCTTTGCGTTGGTTGTCTTTTTCATGGCGGTCTACTACAAACTCTTTGGCATGATTGCCAATGTGGCACTCGCCTTTAACGTGGTTATTGTGGTTGCTATTTTGTCGATGTTGCAAGCCACACTGACACTCCCCGGTATTGCCGGTATTATTTTAACAGTGGGGATGTCTGTTGATGCGAACGTGTTAATTTTTGAGCGTATCAAAGAAGAAATCAATAATGGTAATACCCCCCAATCTTCTATTTTCAGCGGCTATGATAAAGCGTTTGCAACCATTTTAGATTCACATTTTACCAATCTAGTGGTGGCGGTGGTGTTATTTGCGTTTGGCACTGGTTCGGTGAAAGGCTTTGCGGTGACATTGATTATCGGTATTTTGTCGTCTATGTTTACGGCAATTACGGGCACTCGCATGATTATTAACTGGATTTACGGCGATAAACGCGTTGAGAAATTATCCATTTAAACGGTAGTTTCATTGTGGGGCAGAAAAATGCTGCCCCTTTTATTGTTAAGCAGCCATTTTTTTCGTATTTATTTGTAGAGTCTATGAAAACAACTACTATTAATTTTATTGGCAATCGCCATATTGCGCTGATTTTTTCTGGTTTACTGTCGCTGGCCTCCATTATTTCACTTGCCACGCAAGGGCTACACATGGGGATTGATTTCACCGGTGGAACGCTCATTGAAGTAGGCTACGCACAGGCAGCTGATTTAAATGTGCTGCGCCAAAAACTCAATGCCGAAGGTTTTGAAGATGCCACCGTACAAAATTTTGGGACGGCAAAAGATGTGCTCATTCGCCTTAAATTGCAAGAAGGGGTCAGTAGCGCCGATTTGAGTACGCGCGTACTGGATACGATTAACAAAGACGTAGCGCAGCCAGCGAGTTTGCGGCGCGTAGAGTTTGTGGGGCCGCAGGTAGGCGATGATTTGGCCGAAGACGGTTTTCTTGCGCTGATCTATTCATCACTGGCGATTTTAGCGTATATCGCGTGGCGTTTTGAGTGGAAATTTTCCTTGGGCGCCATTATTGCTACGTTTCATGATGTGATCGTGACGTTAGGGTTATTTTCTATTTTGGGCTTGGAGTTTGATTTAACCGTACTTGCTGCAGTGTTGGCGTTGATTGGTTACTCGCTCAACGACACGATTGTGGTGTACGACCGTATTCGGGAAAATTTCCGCGCGTTGCGTGATAAATCCACAGAAGAAATTATGAACATTTCTGTCAATGTCACGTTAAGTCGTACGATTATGACGTCATTGACCGTGTTACTTGTGCTAGTCTCCCTTTTCTTTTTAGGGGGAGCGACCATTCATAACTTCTCACTTGTACTGTTATTTGGGGTCTTTTTTGGTACCTATTCCTCCATTTTTATCGCAAGTCCTGCTGCATTGATGCTTGGTATTAGTCCGGCAGATTTGATGATTCCCGTGAAGGATAATTCCGATATTGCGCATTTGCCTTAACCTCCAGTGTGCAAATCAGCTATAATTTGCATTCAGTATTTTATTCAATTTTTTGGAGTCTATAAAAACATGGCAATCGAACGTACTTTCTCTATCATTAAACCTGATGCAGTGGCTAAAAATGTGATCGGTGAAATCTATAGCCGTTTTGAAAAAAACGGTTTGCATATTATCGCCGCTAAAATGGTGCATTTGACCAAAGAACAAGCGGAAGGGTTTTATGCAGAGCATAGCGAACGTGGATTCTTCAACGATTTAGTGGCTTTTATGATTTCAGGCCCTGTGATTATGCAAGTGCTTGAAGGTGAAAACGCGGTATTAAAACACCGTGAAATCATGGGCGCAACCAACCCAAAAGAAGCTGCTGCAGGCACGATTCGCGCAGATTTTGCGTCAAGTATTGACGAAAATGCGGTACACCGCTCAGACGCGCTAGCCACAGCAGAACGTGAAATTGCTTATTTCTTTGCTGCAAATGAACTTGCTCCAAGAACACGTTAATCCTGTCAAAAAGGTTAATTTGCTCGATTTCGACAGAAAAGGCTTAGCGGCCTTTTTTGTCGGTTTGGGTGAAAAGCCTTTTCGTGCAACGCAATTGATGAAATGGATTTATCAAGAAGACGTCTACGACTTTGATGCGATGAGTAATTTGAGTAAGTCATTGCGTGCGTATCTTAGTGAACATTGCGTGATTGCTACCCCTGACATTGCCGTTGAGCAAGTGGCCAGTGATGGCACAATAAAATGGGCGATGCAGACGCATTGTGGCAACCGCATTGAAAGCGTTTTTATTCCAGAAGATGATCGCAATACGCTGTGTATTTCCTCACAAATTGGCTGTGCACTGGCGTGTACGTTTTGCTCAACCGCCCAGCAAGGTTTTAATCGTAATTTAGCCACCTCTGAAATTGTCGGCCAACTCTTTGCTGCACAAAACCGGGTTGGCAAAGAAAATCGTATTACAAACGTTGTGTTAATGGGGATGGGCGAGCCGTTGCTTAATTTTGACAATGTTGTGGCAGCCGTCAATTTGATGATGGATGATTTTGCGTACGGTTTATCAAAACGCCGCGTCACGATTAGCTCGTCGGGCGTGGTGCCGGCTATTGAACGCCTTGGCAGCGTGTGTGATGTGAGTCTTGCCATTTCACTTCATGCGGTGCGTGATGAATTGCGCGATGAGCTTGTTCCCATCAATAAAAAATACCCGTTGCAATTACTGATGGATGCGTGCAGAGAAAATGCGAAAATTGCCCCGCGCCGATTTATTACCTTTGAGTACGTCATGCTGGAGGGGGTAAACGATACGCTCGACGATGCGCGTGGCTTGATTAAATTACTCAAAAC
>DPKY01000169.1 GCA_003542275.1 Methylococcaceae bacterium
TATTGGCCAGAAAATCCGATTTGAGCTGCGCCCCTTCTTCAGCAATTTGTCGCGCTTTGTGAAGCACCTGTTCATTTTGTTTTTGCAACGTAATATCGCGCACCGACACACAAATAAAGGCTTTATGTTTCGCGTTAGGTAAGCGACTTAATCCAATTTCGACAGGAAAAATACTGCCATCTTTGCGTAAGCCGCGCACGGCGCCTTCAAGGTAAATTTTATCGCCCGTTCGTGCATAGCCTTCTGCCATAAATTTTGCCCGCATTTTGGGGTGGTCGATATTTTGAGGTACTAATTGATCAACATTTTGCCAAAGCAACTCGCCAACCTCATAACCAAAAATCGCTTCTGTGCGTTTATTACACAGCACAATAATGCCCGCCGTATCGACAACCAGCATCCCGTCAGGGGAAGACTCCACAATGCCTCGAAACCAATTTTCCGTTTCTTTGAGTTCAGCTTGTTGCGCTCCCAGTTCAACGGTTTGTTCTTCAAGCAACACCGTCTGTGCCGCCATGCGCTCAGCTTGTTGGCGCGTTTCTTCTAAAAGCGAATGCGTTTGAATATGATTTTCAAGAATTTCCATACTCATTGCTACCGTGGGCATTAACGCTTCAAGTAATGCGTTCTGCGCCTCTGTGAACGCTTTAAATGACGCAATTTCAATGACCCCAACTAGCCTGTCAATATGTAAAATGGGGCATACCATCAAATGCTGCGCGGGGGCTTCGCCTACGCCTGAGCGAATGACGATGTAATTGTCGGGTAACCCATTGAGCATCACAGGTTTGCGCTCCAAGGCACATTGCCCCACCAGCCCCTCGCCTAGCGAGAGCGTTTGATGAATATGCGCTTGATTAACACACCCATATCCACCTAAAAAATGCAGTTTTTCGTCTTGAAAAGCATAAAAAACACCATAACCCGAACTCATGAGTGGGCAGAGTGTTGAAATAAATTTTTGTGCAAATTCAGGAAAATTATTGATTTGGTGAAGCTCAATGGAGATATTGGCATAACTCTCCTTTATCCAGCGCTGCGTTGCCATGTGTTGACATTCTGATTGCAACACAACAAACGCACGGGCAATTGCCCCCACTTCATTTTGATAAGCCGTATGGGGGATAGCAATATCTAAATTGCCTGCGGCTAATTCTTCGATTGCATTTTGTAGATTTTTGATAGGTTGCGTAATAGAGCGACCAATGAGAATACCCGACAACACGGCTAAAATTAACGCCAAAAACATGAGCCAAAGTGACAGTTTTTGGTTACTTTTTCGCGCATTGTTGAGCGATTGCGCGGCATTGAAGGCTTGTGTTTCTTTATTTTGAATCAGCGTTGTTAAAAGGGTATCGGCTGTGGTGAGCGCCTCCGTTAAGGAAGTTGTAGACAGCAAAGCTATTGCTTGCGCTCTATCTAACGTGTTTGCCTGTTCAATGTGCCGCTGATATTTTCCAAAAGCCACTTCAAAATCAGCCACCAGTTTTTTATCACTTTCTAAAATCATCAACTCGCGCGAGATAATAATTTCTTCTTGTACGGCAGAAATCGCCCGCTCTATATCCTGCTGTGCTTTTTTACGGAGGGCATTGTCAGTGCTGATAAAATCCGAAAAACTTCCTTTGATGTGTGCGAGTTCAATGCCTGCTTCTTTTAGATGGGAAACACCTAATAAGTAATTTTTATAGAGGGTATTGGTTTGATCACTGAGCGTTTTTATATTGCTCATGGCGTTAAAGCCCACAAACAGCATAATTAACAGGCCATAGCCAATTGCTAAAAATAACTTAATTTTTAACGATTTCTTTTCGAGAGCAGAGATAAACCGTTGCATAGTATGGCCTATAATTAAGATAAAATCCGCATACCAAAAATAAAAACCTATCAGCACTGCGCAAGTATTGTATGATTAGCCTGCCATTCTATCACTAAATTTAAAGGGCTTCATTACCTTAAAAATGACGGCGTGACACTTTTTCATCGCTTAAAATACCTACTTTTTAAGTATGATTAAATTTGCGTTTATGCGTTATAATTCCCACCATTCTAAAAATACCCTGCCACGGGCCACACTTATGAACACGTCGAAAAAAATAAAAATATTGATTGTGGACGACAATGATCAAATGCGGCACATTTTACGTTTAACCTTTACGCGTCAAGGTCACTATGACATATTCGAAGCAACAGAGGCTAAACAGGCGATAGCGATTTTTAATGACGCGCTGCCCGATATTATCTTTTTAGATATCATGATGCCTGGCGAAATCAATGGGCTTGATGTGTGTCAATTTATCAAGTCTTCGCCTATCGCCTCACGTTGTTTTATTGTGTTGCTCTCCTCGAAAGTGACACAAAATGACATCAACCAAGGCCTTGCTGCAGGCGCTGATATGTATCTCATCAAGCCGTTTAGTCCACTTAAACTCATTGAAATTGTCGGCAAATTTAATGAAAAAGTGTCGCCCCCGTCACCCATTTCAACGCCTACATTTCCCGCTACACCAACCAATAAAGAAGATGAACGCATTGACTACACAAAACTAGAGGGCTTTAGTGCTGAGCGCCTAGAAGTATTAGAAACCATGCTGGGCTCGCAGGCATTGGTCTTAAAAACGATTAAATCTTTTATTTTCGACTTTGCCTATCATGTCGAAGAAATCAACACCGCACTGCAAACACAAGACATTGAAACCGCAAAACGCAAACTCCATATACTCAAAGGCTGTTCAGCTGATTTTGGCGTGAGTCAAGTCGCTATTTTAGCGGAAAACATTGAGGATATTTTAATTAGCCACGGCGATACCTATCNNCTCTCGCACGCATGGCGCGTCGTTGACCAAACCGTTAAAACGCAGTTTCCGTCAGAATAAAATGCGATTGAACATGGGCCTTGGCAAGATCAGTATTCGTCAAAAAATGCTCTTAATTATGGTGAGCAGCATTTTCCTGTGCACCTTTTTGGGGATATTTTTTATTTATGATATCGTTCAAAATCAAGTGCTACAAAGTGAGTCGTTAAAACTGCAAAAATTAACCACACGATTTACGCAAGCGGCAACAGAACGTTTTTTAGAGTCGCAACCCAAACTTGAATCGGTGACGCAATTACTTGAAAAGCAACTTGCCGCGCCAATCACCCAAGAGGAAATACACACTTATTATTCACTCATGGAAAAAAATGCAGCGGGCGTTTGGCTAAATCGTCGTGAAGGATTTGATGGCCATTGTGACACAGGTCTTTTTTTACCGCCCAATCCTAAAGAGAGTGATGCACAAAAAGTCATGCACTTGCGCATTAAAAAACTTTTTGATGTGGTCGGCGGCACAGCGAGTAAACGTCTTGAAAATATTTGGTATCTCTCACCCTTTCGCAGTGAAATGATGTTTGACAAACATTATCCTGATTACATTTTTAATGAAAAAAACGATGCCGACTACACCAAAACGCCATGGGTCACCTACACGTCACCTAAACATAATCCCAATCGCACCTTGCGTTTTACTCCGCCACTCTTTGACCCCCCGAATGGCGCATGGATGGTCAGCGCAGTTTACCCACTGTATGTCAATAATGAGTGGATAGGAAGTATTGGCGAAGATATGCAGCTCTCGGACGTACTGGAGTTTGTGTTTAAAAAAGAGCAATTATATGACAACGCTCAGCATTTTCTTATTGATGCAGAAGGAAATTTTATTTTAGCAGGGCAGTGGCAACCATTTATTGAAGCGGGGACGCAACCCACAAAACCCAATTTTACAGAGGCCCCCCAATTGGCGGCGTTGTTTGAGGTGCCCGTTACGCCAACCCCAACACTTTTGTCAACGGATATACGCATACAAAATCAACGCCACATTGCTATTGCGATGACCATTCCACCGGTGAATTGGCGTTATTATTTAATCGTCCCCGTTGATGACATCATGGCAACCACTAAGCAGTTATTTTCTAATTTACTGGCGATGATTTTAGCCATTGGTATATTAAATGCGTTGTTTACTTTTACGTTTGAGGGAAAAGTCATCGCTAATCGCATCAAAGTCTTAGCCAATACCATGATGATTTATGCTAAAACACGCCAAGGGCGCAGTGCACCGCATTTATCCGGTAACGATGAAATTGCACAACTTGGCGTGGTGTTTGACAAAATGGCCGATGAAATTGATGATAATATCAAAGAACTCAATTATCGCAATGACGTGCTGCAAAGCACGTTTAATATCAGTCCAAATGGGTATTTAGTGTTTGATAGTCAGCAAAAGGTTTTGCTGGCAAATGACGCCATCGGCAAATTAGTGGGTTTTTCAATGGAAGAATTACTGAAAATGTCGGCGCATCGTTTTTGGGAACAACTCGCAAAACAAGCCAAATCACCGCCTATTCTTCCCGAAAATAAAAACGATTTCTTTCGCATTGATTTACTCAAACCGCGCCATAGTGTGCTACTTTGCAAAATGTCAGATATTGGTTCATCAAGTGGTGATCTATTGGGAAAATTGTACTTTTTTCAAGATATTACCAACGAAGAAGAAGCCAATCGTATCAAAGATGAATTTTTAGTACACGCTACCCATGAACTGCGCACGCCTCTCACCAGTATTCATGGTTATATTGAGTTGCTGGCGAATAATTTAATTCCCACCGAGATGCAACCAGAAATTATCCATCATATCTTTGCGCAATCCACTTGGCTCATCTCCATCATTAACGAATTACTGAATTTGAACCGTATAGAGCAACGCGCTGGACGGGATTTTAACATAGCCCCCTATTTACTTAATGATTTACTGCTCGATGCGCTGAATGAATTTGATGTACCTAGTACAAGACATGACATCATCGTTTCACCTATTTTGTCTAATAGAATGCTCAAGGTAGATAAAGAAAAGTTTAAACAAGTTATCCACAATATCTTAGATAACGCCTTTAAATATTCACCTAAAGGTGGTGATGTTTTTCTTTGTGTTCACGAAACGGAAAACACGCTTGAAATTGAAATTACTGATCAAGGGATTGGCATGAGCAAACAAGACATTACGTTTGTATTTGAACGGTTTTTTAGGGTAGATAAATCGGGTAACATTCCCGGTATTGGCTTAGGACTGACAATTGCAAAAGAAATTATGCAATTCTTTAACGGTGACATTTACATTGTCAGCACCCCCCATGAAGGTAGCCACGTTTTTATTCGATTTCAGCTCTAAAGGCATCGCCCTACCGCTACATTGCGATGCCTCGTTATTTTTGCCTTAAAGTATCAAAAGTAAAACAAACACAGCAATTGCAACAATACCGTAAAATTGTACTTCGTTGCTTTGCTTAAAAGCGGCTATGGCGGCTAATACGCCTGATTTGCGCTCATCTTCTACAGCGTGTTCATTGTGATGAGAAACGGAAACGGGCGGTAACTCGTCATGCACCTCATGCGCCGGCGTCACTTCTTCTGTATGTGTTTGTTTTTCAACATGACTGAGCGCATCGTGTTCTTCGGGCGTTGGTCGCTCATGATGTACCACTAATGTTTCGTGCAAAGTGTCCACAGCGGCTTCTTGAGGCAGGTCAAGTGCCACTGAGGCAGTTTGTGCTTTGGGGGCTCTTTTATTGATTTTTTTTGTTGGTTGCTTTGTCGCCGCTGGACTGGCTTTTTTTCTGCTCATCACTTTCCTCACATCGTCTGTTTTATTGTTATTTTTCTCATGACACACCAACCTGTTGAGTCCCCTTGCATTCTACGCCTTTTAATTTTAAGGTAAAGGCTTGTATTTCATAAAAGTATCACTTTTTCGCTTTTTTGTGCAAAATAACATTTAATATTTCTACAATGTTGCCGATAGATGGGCGACAAGATGTTATCAAAATAACGCATACTCAAATCCTGTCAATAAAATTTGCTCGAGCCATTTTATTGATTTACTATTGATGCGGTCATTTGATTATTGATATGTTTTGTACAAAAAACGATTTTAACTGGGTACATTCTAACAACGCTCAATGCTCGTTTGAGTGCTAAGACAGAATGTATATTTTTTTAACAAAAGGGGATTGCTATGATACTTAGTGGCTTAGGTATTCCAACCATCGTACAAACGCTTCGTGCGATAAATAATCCGCAAACCGTTAATTTTAACGTGGGCACCGCCAATCTCGAAGCGGCGAGCGTGGGCTCAGCTTCTGCGGGTGGCGTGACTACTAGCGGGGACTGCGCTTCATGCGGCGGTTCATTTAGCGCAACCGCTTAAACATTGAGCGACATTGACCTTGAACAAGCGAGCTTGCGAGCGCCTGTTCAAGGTTTTTCATCTTTATGGCTTTTTCGCATTCACAAAATGGCACGCTGACTCTGCCTCATCAACGCCGAGCGTGTCTAACTCGGTTTTTGGATGCAGAAAACCGTCAATGGGTGCGGTAGCGACAAATGACCGTGCCGAGACAAGTAAAATAGACTGCCTTAGCTGACCATCCCAAGCGCGAAATGAGAGCGGGTTACCCTTATAGCCTTGCAATGCAAATTGGGCGCTGTGAAGGTAAGCGTTAATAGCATCAAGCGCATTGGATTTTGTGCGTGTCGCCGCTTCGCCTACAGCGCGAACGGCTAAATACGCGCCATAATCGGTTTCTTCCATCGGCCGTTTTGCTAATGCTTGAAAACGATGTTGAATTTGCGTTGCACCCCATTGCTCGTGTGTGGTGTGCCAAGCAGTGGCTATTAACCCTTGCGTCCCTACGATAGGTCGCGCGAGCCAAGTGCGATAATCTAAATATTCACCAAAAACACCTTGTTCATCGGCGACAACAAGCACATCGTAATCATCTGTTTGCGTGAAAGTCGCCACATCTGATTGCGCACTTTTACGCGCATCAAAGGTATGTTCCCATTGTTTTTCCGCCACAATTTTAGTACCAAAACGCTTTGCGGCACGTTTTAGGGCATGAACAAACAAGGCATCTTCAGGCGCACTACCACTGACTAAAAACCATTTTGTCCAACGTTTTTTCAGTAAATATTGCGCCAGCGCATCGGCTTTCATTGCGCGACTGGGCAGCAGGTGTAGGGTATTTTTCTGACACAGCTCACCGCGTAGCGCATCGTCTGTCGTGCCAGCATCAAGGAGTAGAATGGATTTATCTTGCGCGAGCGCAGAAACGGCGAGCGTATTTTTCGGCCCTAAATTGGTGACAACGTAGTGAAACTTAGGGGCAATCTGCGTGGTAAAGACGTCTAAAACATCACCATCCGCCGGCACAATAAACGTCTCTAGCGTAAATGTTTGATGTGTGAATTCGCCTGTTGTATTGTTATCGGAAATGGCAAGATTCGCACCTATCGCGCCTTTTTCACTAATAAAAGGGTCTAAATTTGACAACATCTGCGTGGGAGGTGTTTGTGCTTGCGTGAGATAGGCGACAGCAATCGTTTGTTGTGTAAGCTGAGTGGGCGCGGGTGAGCGGTCTTTTTTTGTTGCCAAGG
>DPKY01000022.1 GCA_003542275.1 Methylococcaceae bacterium
ATCAACGATATTTTAGATTTTTCAAAAATTGAAGCCGGTCAGCTTCAAATTGAGGCCATTGAATTTTCATTGCAACACGTCTTAGAAAGTAGCGCCGATATGATGGCAACGCGTGCTTACGAAAAATCGTTGTCGCTGATGACCTTTATTGACCCCGATATTCCCAAGCTGCTCATTGGTGACCCCATTCGTATTCGTCAAATTTTACTGAATTTTTTTAGTAACGCCATTAAATTTACGGCGCATGGTGCGGTGATTTTACGCGCAACGGTGCTGGCGCATCTGGAAGAGGAAGAGCTTGTTTGGATTCATGCCGAAGTGAGTGATAGTGGTATTGGGATTTCTCAAGAAACACAGGAAAATTTATTCAAACCTTTTTCACAAGCTGACAGTTCAACAACGCGTAAATATGGCGGTACAGGGCTGGGTTTGTCTATTTCAAAGCGCCTTATTGAACTCATGGGCGGGCGCATTGGCTTAACGAGCATTGAAGGCAGTGGCTCTACTTTTTGGATTGAAATTCCACTGAAAATTGCGACCACACAAAAAGAATTTTCAACCGAGAAATCACGCGGCAAACGCGTGCTGGTCATCGGTGAAAATAGCGGTAATCACGATATTTATCTGGCGTATTTAAGTGCATGGGGCTGTTTAATCAATACCGCTGATAATGTGGAGGAAATGCTCTCTTTGCTCAGTGAAGCAAAATCACTAGACCAAGATTATGATTTACTCTTGCTGGCCGAATTACAAATCGATCATTTGCTCAATATGATAGACGCTGTGCGCTCGGTGAAACACTTTGAACAATTGCCCATCATCGCTTGTCAAGACGTACTCGACGCTAATTTAAAACAACATCTGCTCAACTGTGGCGTTTCAAGTGTCTTGGTGAAACCTGTGAAACAATCGGCGTTATTTGATGCGATTGTCAACGTGCTTCATCCTGAAGAATTGCCTCACGTTGACACTAAAGCCCCTACCGTGATGCGCTCGGTACTGCCGCGCTCAGTCACCACAAAACACGCCTCTAGCGTAAAAGTGCCACATTTACTTTTGCTTGTTGAAGATAACAAAGTCAATCAGCAAGTCGCGCAGCGCCTGCTGCATAAATTGGGCTATCAAATTCACATCGCTAACGACGGCAGAGAAGCGTTAGAGAAATTAACTACTGCGCACTATGCGCTGGTTTTGATGGATTGCCAAATGCCTGTGATGGACGGTCTTGAAGCCACGCGCTTAATTCGAGAGCGTGAGCGTCAAGAAAAGATGCCGCGCCTTCCTATCATTGCCATGACGGCGAATGCAATTGAAGGTGATAGAGAATTTTGTTTAGCCGCAGGCATGGATGACTATATAAGCAAACCCATTAGCGTGGCGGTTGTGTCGCAAATACTAAAGCAATGGTTGCCCGATGAAATGGACGTTAAAGAAGATATAACAGAAGAACAAGACGAAAAAAAACTGGTAGTAGCGCCTACAGAATGTCCCATTGATATGCAGCGTTTGGGGAGTTTATTTGACGATGATGCGGAGATTATTCACGAATTGCTCGATGTGTTTAGTCAATCGCTGGTAGCACTCAAAGAAAAACTAGACAACGCTGTCTGCAATCGTGCGCAGACACTCAAAGCCATTGCGCATGAAATAAAAGGTGCTTCTTACAACGTGGGCGCCACGCAATTAGCGGCGGTAGCCGCGCAACTTGAACACATTGCAACAGAACAAAACTGGTCAGAAATTGAACAATTAACCGCGCAAATTCATGTTCACATGGATTGTGCCCAAGATTTCATCCGTCATAAAAAATAGGTCTTTGTATGCGCCAAGTGCTCATTGTTGATGATAATGCCACGAATCTCACTTTATTTCGTCATTTATTAAAAAAAATAGAAGACATTGAACCGGTGTGTTTTAGCGACCCTCTTGATGCCATCACATGGTGTGAATCTCATGAACCCAATTTGGTGCTGCTTGATTACATGATGCCTGGTATGGACGGTTTAGCCTTTATTTTGCGTTTTAAAACGATTTTTGAGCATCAAACCATTCCCATCATCATGGTGACGGCTGATACAGAAAGTGATGTGCGCAACCAAGCGCTCAATTTAGGTGCGTATGATTTTCTCAATAAACCCGTCGACAAACTGGAATTATTAGCACGGGTGCGCAATTTATTAGCACTGCGTGAGAGTCAACGTGCGTTGTCAGATCGCGCGGCGTGGCTGGCTTCAGAAGTGAAAAAAGCCACAGCAGACATTCGCGCAAGAGAGCGTGAGATGGTACTTCGCCTCTCAAAAGCCGCCGAGCATCGTGATCCTGAAACCGGTCAGCATTTGCTACGCATGGCCAATTATTCACGTTTAATTGCCGCTGAACTTGGGCTATCCCCCGATGAGCAAGAGATTATTCTTGACGCGGCGCCTATGCACGATATTGGAAAAGTGGCCACGCCTGATGCGGTCTTGCTTAAACCCGGAAAACTCACAGAATCTGAGTTTCTTGTCATGAAACAACACGCTGAAAATGGCTATACGATTTTAAGCGACAGTGAATCCCGCCTCATTGCCGTCGCGGCTACGATGGCACTCACACACCATGAAAAATTTGATGGCAGTGGTTATCCCAAAGGGCTCAAAGGCGAGGATATTCCTCTTTACGGGCGAATTGTTGCCGTTGCCGACGTATTTGACGCGTTGACATCGCCACGTCCTTACAAACGCGCATGGACGCTTGAGGAAGCCAGTCAATTTTTAAAAGAGAATAGCGGCTCACATTTTGATCCGCAGTGTGTTGAGGCATTTTTTAACGTGTGGGACGCTGTGCTAGCGATTCACGCACGCTATCAAGATGTCCCCGTTGAAATTGATTTATTGGTGCACCATTAACATTTTTTTTAGTGCCGGCGAGAGTTCGGGTGATCAGCACGCGGCAAATTTATTTATCGAACTCAAAAAACAACGGCCTACGTTAACCGCCGTTGGCATGGGTGCAACAAAAATGGCACAAGCGGGCATTTCGCTGTGTCATAATTCGAGCGATATGGCGGTAATTGGCGCAGCAGAGGTATTTTTTCGCTATCGCCACATTCGGCGCGTTTTGCACGCCATGCAACGCGAATTGCTTCGTCAACGGCCCGATTTACTTATTTGCGTGGATTATAAAGAGTTTAATTATCAGCTGGCAAAATTTGCGAAAAAAAACGGCATTAAAGTGCTGTTTTATGTCAGTCCACAAGTGTGGGCGTGGCGGCGGGGGCGCGTCAA
>DPKY01000003.1 GCA_003542275.1 Methylococcaceae bacterium
TCAGCGAGTTTTTTTGCTTCAAGCTCTGCTTTTTTCGCTTCAGCCTTTTCAGCCGCCACTTTCTCGGCTTCTGCTTTTTTAGCTGCTTCTTTTTTGGCTTCAGCGTCAGCGAGTTTTTTTGCTTCAAGCTCTGCTTTTTTCGCTTCAGCCTTTTCAGCCGCTACTTTCTCGGCTTCTGCTTTTTTAGCTGCTTCTTTTTTGGCTTCGGCTTTTTCGGTCGCTTCTTTCTCGGCTTTTTCTGCAGCGAGTTTCTCTGCTGCGGCCTCTCTTTCGTGTTCAGCCTTTTTAGCATCCTCTGCTTTTTTAGACTCAACACGTTCAATGGCTTTTTTAGCTTCTTCTACGCGTTGTGCTTCCGCTTTTTCTGCCGCGATTTTTTGGGCTTTGATTTTTTCTTCAGCCTGCTGTTTTGCTTCTTGCACTTTTTGTGCTTTGTCAGCGGCGAGTTTTTCTTCACGCATAGCCGCTTTTTTAGCTTCCGCTTTGGCGCTTTCAGCTTGTTTTGCTTTCGTTGCCTCTTGCGCTTCTGCGCGTTTTTCCTCAAGTTGCTGCTCCTTAGGGGGCGCAACGACTTTTGGCTCTTCTTTTGGCTCGTCCTTGGGCACTTCAACGGGCGCTGGCTTGGGCTCGGGCGGTAGTGTTTTTGGTTTTTCAGCTGGCGCAGGCGGTTTGATGGGTGGCGGCTGCTCTAACATGGTTGCGTGCATAACCTCGGGCTCGGGCTCGGGTTCAGGCGGCGCAGGTTTGTACATCGCACTGAGCGCAAATAACGCAAGCAGCGTTAAATGAAAAGCAAGTGCCAGTAAAAAAGGCTTAGAAAATTTTTGATTACGCATTGAAACCGTTAATTTTCGTCTTTAGTCATTAAACTCACGCTTGGCACACCAGCGTGTTTTAAATCTGCCATAGTGGTGACCACCGTACCATAATCAACATTTTTATCTGCATTGATGAGGACTTGTGTTTCGGGCTTATTTTTTAAAATCATCTCAACGCGTGGATAAATGGCTTCTTTTGAAATCGCTTCATCTTCCCCATCACCGACATTAAGAAAATAATTTCCGCCTTGCTGAATGGAAATAACAAGCGGTGGCGTATCCTCTTTTTGCTCAACCATCGCCGCTTGTGCTTTAGGCAAATCTACCTCAACGCCTGATTGCAACATAGGCGTGGTAATCATAAAAATAATTAGCAAAACTAACGTTACATCGATATACGGCACAACGTTAATTTCCGCCATAGGACGTCGACGACCGGCTTTTTTATTATTCACATTCATTTGCTGTGCGCCTGTCTTTGCAATAAGACAATGAATTCTTCAACAAATAGCTCATAACGCCCCGTTAAACGATCAAGGCGTGTTGAAAATCGATTGTAAGCCACCACCGCAGGAATCGCCGCGAATAAACCAATAGCTGTTGCAATCAGCGCTTCTGCAATACCTGGCGCCACTTGCGCTAACGTGGCTTGCTTGACATTGCCTAGCGCCATAAACGAATTCATAATTCCCCAAACGGTACCAAATAGACCGATATAAGGGCTTGTTGACCCCACCGTGGCTAAAAAAGCTAAATGCTCATCAAGACGATCAAGCTCGCGCAATAACTCAATGCGCATCACACGCTGCGCACTCTCCACTTGCACCGCAGGCTCTACATTGCCGCTAATACGCATCCGTGAGAATTCTTTATAGCCTGCCAAAAAAATTTTTTCAATGCCTTCAGGCTCAAAATCTTTCGCTGCCAATTTTCGATACAACTCAGACAACGATACGCCAGACCAAAATTGTTCCTCAAATTCATCTGTAATTTCAATGGCGCGGTTGAGCTCTTTACGCTTTGAAAAAATAAACGTCCAGGATACGAGTGACGCTGTAAACAATACAAGCATCACAAATTGCACCACAAAGCTCGCTTCGGTTACTAAATGGAAAATCGATAAGTCAGTATTCATTGTGTAATAAGTAAAAATTGCTTCAATAAAAAATCGGGAAACGCTGTCGGGCGCATTTTCACTGCATCAATACACGCAACGCGACAGTGACCAGTACAAAGGGTTTCTTCGCCACGTCTAATGCTCTGCTCAAACACCAAACTAGCTTTTTTTAGTTCTACCACCGTTGCGCTAATCTGCAGTAGATCATTAAATTTCGCAGGCTTAAGATAATCAATTTGCATCGACCGCACAGCAAAAATAATGCCATGCACACTGCGCAACTGATCCTGCTCAAACCCCAGTTCACGCAACATTTCAGTGCGAGCACGCTCAAAAAAATGCAAATAATTCGCATGGTAAACCACGCCACCGGCATCAGTATCTTCATAATAGACGCGTGTGGGCATCACAAAAAAATTTCTCATGACACAAGCAAATCCATCGCGTTTGCGCTCACTGTGGGGGCGGTGAGTCCAAAATGCAAGTAAGCAGCAGACGTTGCCACGCGCCCTCGAGGCGTACGCATAATAAATCCCTGTTGAAGAAGATATGGCTCTAGCACATCTTCCACCGTACCGCGTTCTTCGCTAATCGCAGCGGCAAGTGTATCAAGCCCCACAGGCCCCCCTGAAAAGTTCTCAATAAGCGCCAATAAAAACCGCCTGTCGAGTGAATCAAAACCTTGACTGTCTACTTTTAGCATTGTGAGCGCTTCTGCTGCAACGTGTGCTGAAATGACACCCCTATTTTTGACCTCCGCAAAATCACGCACACGCCGCAACAAGCGATTTGCAATGCGTGGTGTACCGCGTGAGCGTTTGGCAATCTCTTGCGCTCCTTGAAATTCAATATGCAATTTCAACACATGGGCTGAACGCGTAATAATCTGCGTCAATTCTTCAATAGTATAAAATACCAAGCGCTCTACGATACCAAACCGATCACGCAAAGGTGACGTTAGCAATCCCGCTCTTGTCGTTGCACCAATTAAAGTAAAGGGCGGCAAATCAATTTTTATCGACCGTGCAGCAGGGCCTTCACCAATCATTAAATCGAGCTGATAATCTTCCATAGCCGGATACAAAATTTCTTCTACTGCAGGGCTTAAGCGGTGAATTTCATCAATAAACAACACGTCATGCGCTTGCAAATTAGTCAATAATGCCGCCAAATCCCCCGCTTTTTCCAAAACAGGTGCAGCCGTTTGCTTCAAGCTTACGCCCATTTCCGCCGCAATAATCATTGCCAGCGTGGTTTTACCCAGGCCAGGGGGGCCAAAAATTAACGTATGATCCAGCGCTTCGCCACGCGCTAATGCCGCTTGGATAAAAATGGCCATCTGCGTGCGGCACTCTTCTTGTCCAATGTAATCGCTTAACTGTTTTGGACGCATCGCACGATCAAAACCTTCCTCGCTGCGACGAGGCGCAGCGGCAATTAAGCGGTCTTCTTCAATCATCTCACACTTCCCTGCAACGCTTGGCGAATAAGCATTTCACAACTTTTTTCCTCAGGTTCCTCAACTGCAGAAATCATGCGACTTGCTTCAAGCGGTTTATAACCAAGCGAGCATAATGCGCTAATCGCTTCCTCACGAGCGCTATTTGCCGTTGACATGACTAGAGGCTGTGCATCACTCTCTTTTGGCAATTTATCACGCAATTCCATCACAAGACGTTCAGCGGTTTTTTTGCCAACACCAGGTAATTTAACCAGCGCTTGCGTATCATTGTTTTGAATACAAAGCTGAAATTGCTCAGCGGATTGTCCAGAAAGAATAGCCAAAGCCAGTTTTGCACCGACGCCATTGATTTTTATTAGCGTTTTAAACAAAGCTTTATCCGCCTCATTGGCAAAACCAAATAAATTGTGCGCATCTTCTCGAACAATCAGTTGGGTTTGCAAGGTGATTTCTAGGCCAATTTCCGGTAAATCGTAAAACACCGTCATTGGTGCTTCCACTTCATACCCCACGCCATTCACGTCAAGCACAATAAGCGGTGGGGCTTTTCGTACTAATTTGCCACGCAAAAAACTAATCATCCCCTCTGCCCTAGTTGCAACTGCTGTTGTGTTGCGTAAATATGTGCATGACAAAGAGCCACGCCCAGCGCGTCGCTGGCATCAATTTGCATTGTTCCGTGTATATTGAGTAATAATTTCACCATGTGTTGCACCTGCACTTTATCTGCACTACCCTTTCCAGCAATACTTTGCTTAACTTGCCTCGCGGCGTATTCAAAAACAGGTACGGCGTGCATTTGAACAGCGCAAATAGCGGCACCACGCGCTTGTCCAAGTTTGAGCGCCGAGTCGACATTTTTACTCATAAAAACTTGTTCAATGGCCATTTGTTGTGGCTGATACTCGCTGGTAATGTGTAGAATACCATCAAAAATTTGTTTTAATTTTTGCGGAAAATTATCAGCCGTAATTTTTAGCGTGCCACTGGTGACATAACGACACCCTTGAGGACTGTATTCAATCACGCCATACCCCGTCAAACGTGATCCGGGGTCAATACCAAGAATTCTCACTGACGCATTGACGCCATCACTTCGTCGCTGATATCGCCATTTGAATAAACATTTTGCACATCATCAAGGTCTTCTAAGCGCTCAATGAGTAGCATCATTTTCTCAGCGTTTTCAACATCTAACTCCGCTTTAGTACTCGCCTGCATGGTAATTTCAGCACTTTCTGGAACGAACCCGCCAGCAATCAATGCCTCTTTTACATTCAAATAATGCTCTAGTGAGGTAATCACGTCCTTTGAACCATCGTCATTACTCACCACGTCGTCAGCTCCTGCATCAATAGCCACTTCCATCAAGGCATCCTCATCTACCTCAGCACTGTAACTGATAATACCCAATTTACTAAACAAATACGCTACCGAGCCGTCTGTGCCCAAATTGCCACCTGATTTACTAAACGCATGACGTACTTCACCTACGGTACGCTGTTTATTATCCGTCAAGCAATCGACAATGACCGCCACGCCGCCTGCACCATAGCCTTCATAACGAATCGCCTCATAATTGACGCCCTCAAGCGTACCAGAGGCTTTTTTGATAGCAGTTTCAATGGTGTCGCGCCGCATATTAGCGCCTAATGCTTTATCGATTGCAGTGCGCAAAGCAGGATTACTCGCTGGATCCACGCCACTACTTTTTACCGCCACGCTAATTTCACGCAAAATTTTTGTAAAAATCTTGCCGCGTAGCGCATCTTGCCCGGCTTTACGATGTCTAATATTTGCCCATTTACTGTGACCAGCCATGTTGCTTTTTTCTCCAACAAAAAAATTTAAAATCTAAAAACGTGTGAAGGACAATAACGCTATTACCGACACGATAATGTGCTTTATGTGAGCAACGCTAAAATTGACGTCAAATTTTTATCCTCAATAAAAAAATCTGCCTGCTTTCGCATGATTTCCCTACTCACAACACCGCCAAAACCAATGACTTTTGCACCAACCGTTTGCGCTTCAAGGTCTGTTTGCCCATCGCCCACCATCACCACGCGAGATGAGAGCAATGATTTAATCACTGCTGCCTTACCACCGTTTCTTGTTAAGGGCGACAGCGTATCATAACCAACATAAGCGCCATTTTCGTCAAAATAGACCTCTACAGCGTGAAGACGTGACGATGGCACATTTAATCTTTTGGCCAAAGGCAAAATAGCCTCAAATAAGCCACCGCTAACAATGTGAACCGTTTTATTATGTTGTGCAAGCCACGCAAATACGACCTCAACGCCTTCAACTAACTCATTGATATAGCGCTCAGAGAGCCAGTCTAGGTCTGCGCGGCAAGGCTGAATTAACGCTAAACGCTGTGCATAAATCTCTTCAAGCGCCTTATCCCCATTCATTGCCGCATCGGTTAATGCAGTAAGCTCCTCACCCAAGCCCACTCGCCGAGCCAGTTCATCTATTCCTTCAATTTTGCTTAATGTGCTATCACAATCAAAGCAAATTATGTCACAGTTCATAACACAAGTTGTGTCACTTGATGAACCGATGCTAAATTTCGTAGCTTTACTAACAAATCATCATGCAGTAATTCAGAAACACTAATCACCGCCATTGCTTTTTCTTGGCTATCCGGAACACTCACTTGCATTCTTGAAATATTAATTTTCGCATCGCCCAGAATAGCGCTAATTGCTGAAATGACACCAGGCTTATCTTCGTGCGTTGTAATCAACAATGTGCCTTCAGGAATGACTTCAATGGCGAGATCATTGATAGAAATTAAACGTGGTTGACGCCCGCCAAGTAGCACACCCGACACACTGAGCCGCCCTCTTTCGCTGTGGCCTGTTAATGTAATTAAAGAAA
>DPKY01000096.1 GCA_003542275.1 Methylococcaceae bacterium
GTTTCATAGTTTCTCTCTGACTAAAAGGAATTTAAGTTTCAGTTAAAGAATAGATGACAAAAATGACAGTTTAATGACAAAACCAAAATAAATAACAAAAAAACAACAAATCGTCATTTATTGCGCAACACTTGTTGTGCGTTGTTGCATCAAAGAAGAATCACTTGAAATTCATTCACCTATCAGAATTTTTCGCATGACACGCTCAACGCATGGATTGCACGCACCAAATATCCTCTTATAATAGCGGTCTCTCACCTTTACTTTCATCACTACGTTTAGCAAGGTTTTTTATGAAAATGACAGCGCAAGAATTTCTCGATTGGAAATCCAAACATATCACGTTACTGGCCATGTCAGGGGCGGGAAAAACAACGCTTGCCGATAAACTCCCCAAAACCAAGTGGTATCACTATTCGGGCGATTACCGCATTGGCACAAAATACTTAAAAGAGCCGATTTTAGATAACATCAAGCGCCACGCGATGAGCGTGCCTTTTTTGCGTGAATTGCTGCGCTCAGATTCGCTTTATATTAAAAGCAAAATTTCATTTGATAATTTAACGGCCGTGTCGAGCTATTTAGGCAAATTAGGCGACCCCACAAAAGGTGGCCTGTCGCTTGAAGAATTTAAACACCGTCAAAACTTGCATCGCCACGCTGAAATAGAAGCCATGAAAGACGTGCCTACTTTTATTCATAATGCAGAAGATATTTATGGCTATAATCATTTTATCAATGATGCGGGCGGCAGTGTGTGTGAGCTTGACTGCCCTGAAGCACTGGAAATTTTAGCAAAAAACACAATTATTATTTATATTAAAATCCCCCCCGAACTCGAGCAAACCATTATTGATAGAGCCAAAAGCGACCCAAAGCCGCTTTATTACCGCGAAGCATTTTTAGATGAAAAATTAAGCGAATTCTTAAAATTGAAAAATTATGCCTCCTCGGATGTTATGCCCCCTGACGAGTTTGTGACATGGGTATTTCCTGAATTGTTTAAATCGCGTATTCCACGCTATGAAGCCATTGCCCAGCAATATGGCTATACCGTCGATGGCAATGACGTTGCCAAAGTGCAAACCGAAGAAGAGTTTATTGCACTCATTGCCGCCGCGCTAGCCCAGCAAACAGGGTGAGGTGACGTAGATGCCCTTAGTTGCACATACCAATTTACCTACTTTTCAGCGTTTGCGCGAGGAAGGCGAAGAAATTATTGATGCCAATCGCGCCAATCATCAAGAAATCCGTGAAATTCATATTGGCCTGCTCAATATGATGCCCGATGCCGCGCTTGAAGCCACCGAGCGTCAATTTTTTCGCTTAGTGGGCGCCTGCAACCAAATTGCCCAATTTCACGTTCATCTTTTTACTATTGACGGTCTCACGCGTAGCCCACAAACACAAGCACACATTGATAAGTATTACGAATCGTTTGAAAAAATTAAAACAGACGGTTTAGATGGCCTTATTATTAGCGGTGCAAATGTGACCGGTGCGTTTTTACCTGATGAAGATTTTTGGCAACCCCTCACCGAAGTTTTTTCGTGGGCCAAAGAAAATGTTACCTCTATTTTATGCTCTTGTCTTGCCACGCACGCGGTGATTGAGTATTGCTACGGCATTGCGCGGACACGTTTACCTGAAAAGCGTTGGGGCGTTTTTTCACATACCCTTGTTGATAAAAAACACCCGCTCGTTGTTGAAATGAATACGCGCTTTGACGTGCCCCATTCACGTTTTAACGCTATTTTTCAAGAAGATATGGAAAAGGCGGGTTTGCGTGTCCTGTCCACCAGCCATGACGCCGGCGTGCATTTAGCGGTGAGCCCAGATGGCTTTCGTATTGTCTTTTTTCAAGGCCATCCTGAATACGACGATATTAGCTTGCTCAAAGAATATAAGCGTGAAATTAAGCGCTTTTTCAATGACGACATTCGCACCTATCCGCCCTACCCCGAAAACTATTTTAATGCGCAAGTAAAAGCGATTCTCAGCAAATATCAGCAAGCCGTGTGTCAAGCCAAGGCGGCGCAAAGCGAGTTTCCTGATTTTCCAGAAGCGCAAATTCTCGACTTTATTGATAATACATGGCGTGACACCGCAAAAAGTGTGTTTAATAACTGGCTGGGTAAAATTTACCAAATTACCCATCAAGAGAGACGTTTACCCTTTATGGACGGTATTGACCCCAATAATCCACTGAACTTGTAGGTTGATAAATTTCTTACTTGCTGTACCCATGCGTGCAGCAAGTTTTTTTATTTGACAAAATAAGACAACCGGTCGTATTATTTCTCCCATGAAACAAAAACACATTAACAAACAAAATTTGCTTGATGAAGGCGTCGCATTATTGATGCGACAGGGCTATCACGGAACGGGACTCAAAGAAATTCTCGATGCTGTCAATATCCCCAAAGGGTCTTTTTATAATTATTTTGGCAGCAAAGAGAACTTTGCCGCCGAAGTGATTGTGCATTACATTACCCCTTATTTGACACAACTAAAAAGTTATTTAGCACAATCTCCAGGGAATGCGCTAGGCGCCTTAACACGTTACATTGAAGAAAGTATTACCCAACTTGAACAAACCGAATTTACAGGTGGGTGTCTACTGGGTAATTTAATGGGAGAGCTTGGTGATACCAGTCAAGTCTGTCGCGTTGCGTTGCAGGGCGCCCTAAGCGATTACCAACGGGTTTGGGCGACAGGACTTGAGTGCGCTCAAAGAGAAGGCAGTATTCGCCTCGATAAATCAGCGCAAGAGATGGCAGACTTGTGGGTCGATGCGTGGCAGGGCGCGTTGCTGCGCATGAAAATAGAACAATCCACCGCCCCGCTAAAACAGTGTCATCAACAATTACTGGGCGATTTTTTTAAAGCGCAATGACCTATTGCGTTTTAACAAAATGTGCCGTTTTTTAACGTTACTTGTTTTATTTTTAATCATAATTGAGGAAAAGCTATGCCTAAATATATCGTTGAACGTGATATTCCCAATGCTGGCGCATTCACCCCAGAGCAACTGCAAGGCATTGCGCAAACGTCTTGTGGTGTTTCTTGCAACATGAATGCAAACGTACATTGGCTTGAGAGCTATGTCACGGACAATAAAGTGTATTGTATTTTAATTGCCGATAACGAAGAAGCACTCAGAGAGCATGGTGAAAAAGGCGGTTTCCCCATTACGCGTATTGCGCAAATTAAAAGCATTATCGACCCAAGTACCGCAGAAGGTTAATTTTTTCAAAAGCAAAGCGTGGTGGCCTCAAAGCCATCACGCTTTTTTAATGAGTCAAAAAACATGATAAAAAAAACACTCGCTCGCGCCTTGTGTAGCGCATTACTGCTCGCCCCTGCAATGAGTTCAGCGCAAATGCTGGCCATGGCCAATTATGAAAGCAAACCCGGACAGCTCCCACGCAAAGAGGGTATTGCCATTTTAGATGTCGATCCAGCGTCACCGCAATTTGGCCACATTGTGCAAGATTTGCCACTTCCTCCTGACGCGGTAGCGCACCATATTTTCTACAATAAAGACATCAGTAAAGCCTACATTACCGCGCTAGGCAAAGGGCCTTTGCGTGTGATAGATATGAAAAAAACGTCTTATGACATTCAAACGCTTGATGTACCCCAGTGCGAAGTAGCCGAAGACATGGCGTTTAGCTCGGACAAGAAAACGTGGTATTTAACCTGCATGGGGTCAAGTAACGTCATTGTGGGCGATGCGCAAACTGACCAAGTCAAACAAGTCATTTCAGCGCATGACAAAGACAAATTTATTCGCTACCCACACGGTATTGGTTTAAACGAAGAGGTGAATCGCTTGATGGTCACCAGCACGGTTCGTGCATCCGATTTAGGGGATGCAGGCGAAACCGTCACGGTCATTGACGCCAGCAACGGTCAAGTGCTCTCCACGCACAAAGTTGCCAGCAAGCCCTCGCCTTCAGGCTCATCACCCGTAGAAGCGGTTTTTCTACCTCATGCCACGCCGCCGCTGGCTTATGTAAATACCATGTTTGAAGGGAAATTGTGGACAGCAACCTGGCAAAGCACCACGCACCGCTTCGACTTTGCGCCCGCATTTGATTTTTCTAGCATTAAACAAGGCGTGCCACTTGAAATTTATTTTAATCAAGAACATGACAAATTATTTGTCACAACTGCCAATCCCGGTGCGCTCAATATTTTTGATATTAGTCAGTCCACGCACACACCAACATTGATTAAATCCATTCCCACGGCGGGCGGTGCGCATCATGTGGTATTTTCACCCGATGAAAAATACGCATTTGTGCAAAACAGTTTCTTGAACTTGCCTGATATGGACGATGGCTCAATTAGCGTCATTGATTTACAAAAAATGGAAAAAGTACACAGTATCGATACACTCAAAACATTAGGCTACAAGCCAAATTGTATTTTAATGTTGCCCCCTTGGCATATTGATGATGTGCATTGAGTAGTTGTGCCGCTGCAAC
>DPKY01000227.1:0-8160 GCA_003542275.1 Methylococcaceae bacterium
CCCACGGTTTGTGAGTTTGCAATGTTGTTACCGGTTACCGAAAGTGTTGTTGAGGCAGATTTTAATCCGCTTAATGCTGTTGAAAAACCCATAGTCATTCACCTTAAATAATTAAAGAACTTGTTTAATTTGTGCAAAATCCACGCTGTTGTCACCGGCAAGGTTCACTTTTAACCCACTTGAACCGTTTGCCATGTTGACACTTTCAACGCGTGAATTGATGTCTGTTGGTACCGCTGTACTTTTACCATTCATTTGCGCAGTGGCTTGAATTTTGTATACCCCAGGACTTGCCAAAGTGCCAGCAGAATTCGTGCCATCCCAAACAAAGGGAATAGCCCCCGCACTTTGATTACCTAAATCAACCGTTTGCACCAATTCACCGGTATTAGCTTTAGAAATGGCAATTTTCAAACTGGTTGTACTGCTGGTGAGGTTGGCTTTGCCGCTGATTTCGCCGCCAGCGGGGAGAACGCCTTGTGTTGATTGCACGCTAACGTAGCGTCCAATTAAGCCAGTCGCTTGCAAAGCCTGGTCTGAATTGATCGATGCGGCGAAATTAGCAAACGATGCTTGCAGATCTTGAATGCCCGACACGGTACCAAATTGCGCCATTTGACTTAAAAACTCCCCGTTTTTCATCGGTTCGTTAGGGTCTTGATGGGTCATTTGGGTGGTCATCAATTTTAAAAATTGATCTTGCCCCAGCGATGTGCGTGATTTTGCGGCGGCGCGTGACGCGGCGGCGGTCGTTGCACTCACGGATGTGGTGGTAATGCCGGCGTATTTATCGTCGTTGGCAGTGGTGGTGGCTACCATAAATTACTCCTATTGTCCCATTTTTAAGGTTTGCAGCATCATTTGCTTTGCTGTATTCAACACCTCAATGTTGTTTTGATATGAACGTGATGCTGACATCATGTTCGCCATTTCTTCGACGGAATTGACATTTGGTTTGAAAATATACCCGTCTTTGTCTGCCATAGGATGATTTGGCGCGTATTCCATCACCGCAGGCGCTTTGCTTTCAACAACACCACGAACTTCTACTTTGCTCGCGGCATTTTGTGCATCAATAACGTTTTTGAGTTCAGCACCAAAAACCGGTTGACGCGATTTATACACATCACCCGCACTACTGCTAACGCTGTTGGCGTTGGCAATATTACTGGCGACCAAATTTAAGCGCACCGTTTGCGCATTCATGCCGCTACCGGCAATATCAAAAATATTCAAAGATGACATAATTAAACTTGTCCTGTGAGAGCTGATCGTAATTCGTTAAATCTACCATTTAAAAATTGTAAGCTTGCCTGATATTGCAAGGCATTTTCTGCAAACTTTGCTTGTTCAATGTGTTCTTCAACAGTGTTGCCGTCTAGTGACACTTGATTAGGATTGCGGTATTTCAATTTCGCCCCCAAAAAAGGTTGCTCTGGCGCAAAATGACCTGCCTGCGTGTGTGCGAGAAGCGTTTGCTCTGTGGTAGCTTGTCTTAGTGCTGTTGAAAAGTCCAAATCCCGTGCTTTAAAATTGGGAGTATCCGCATTGGCCATGTTTGCCGCTAAAATCTCGCTTCGTTTTTCCCGCAAAGCCAGCATTTGAGGGCTGACGCCAAGCGCTGCGTTAAAACTAATTGTCATAATAATGCCTCCTAAGAAATGTTTTTGCTTTCAAATTTAAAGCACACTTTATGCCAGTTAATGGTTAGAATTTTGATTAAATTCAGTTGATTTAGTCGTAACAGTATTTCTAGTCGGAAGGTTATCGTCCGCATAGATATAAAGTTAAAATTTATTTTTGCGAATTGAGGTAAACTTTCAATTATTATTGCAGGTATTGTAAGGGGATTTTGAGTGCCAATAACTTGTCAGTTTTTTGTTACAGGCAATTTGTAGGGGGTGTTGATATTGTTTTGTTTTTTATGTTGTTGAAAATAAATTGAATTTCTGTATTTGGCATTTTATGTGCTAATGCCTTTATCGAGTGATTACGTTAACGAATTGACCAAGTCGAATTATGTTTAAATTGATACTTATTTTTGTCAGTGCATTTGTTTTTTCAAATGCAACTCATGCCGAGCCACAATGGCAAACTCATGAATCAATTTACGAGGCGGTTAAAGCCTATGTTGCCCAAAATATCAATACGACTGCAGAGTATGAAATCAACATAGTGCCGTTAGCGAATCACTTAAATCTCGCCTTATGTGAACTGCCTATTGAAGTGTTTACGCCCAATCTATTAAAAACAGGGCGGGTAGCCATCAATGTGCGTTGCACTACCGGTAAAAAATGGGCTATTTTTGTGCCCGTGACGATTACGCCATTTGAAAATGTTGTCGTTTTGACGCAGAATATGCAACATGGTGAGAGAGTAACAGAAAATCATGTGGCTCTCGCGCGTAAAAATGTGACACAGTTACACAATAATTACATCACAGACCCGTCGCTTGTGATAGGTAAGCAAATTGCGCATAATTTACCAGCGGGAGCGGTTGTGGTCGCAAAAGATTTTTTTGAGCCAAAACTCATTAAGCGCGGCGATCTTGTCATGATGACGTCAAATAGCACAGGAATTGCGATTCGCATGAATGGCATTGCGCAATCCGATGGGACGCGCGGACAAGTCATTCGCGTTAAAAATCAAAACTCTGAGCGCGTAATCAATGCTATTGTGATGGACGCGGGGGTGGTTGATGTTTTGCATTAGTGGAAGAAAATGATGATTTGCTTCATTTTGGGTTAAAGAATTTCTTTCACCTGCCGATAAGTTTGCCCAACATACAAGCAAACTTTACAAAGCAAAACTGAGTATGTGTAAATGTATTGTTGCAGTTTTGTAATAACTTCTTCATTTCAAGGGGCTCGGCATGGCTACTATCGAATTACTTAAAAAAAGTGGACTCGTTTCTGTTCCACTTAAAACGCCCGCGAAAAGCGAGAGCGTAGCGTCTGTTTCATTTAAATCACTCATGCAAGATAGCGTGGTTGAGAATAAAGTTGCGCAAACCCCAGCGGTGGCGGACGTCAAAGCGACTTTATCAACAGATAGCGTGGTGTTGACCAATTCTGTTCAAGAAATTAAAAAGAACTTTGATTCATTCCCCGAATCAAGTGTTCATGCGCAACGTTTAGAGCGCATTAAGCAAGCTATTGAGAATGGGACGTATGAAATCAATCCTGATCGCATTGCCGCTAAAATGATGCAATATACTTTTTCCGTCGAAACCACATAACTTATGATAGTTTATGATTGAACATACTTTTCCCATTGCAGAGCAGTTGATTAGCAACGCGCTACAGTTAGCACAGCGCCTTTATCAGCAGTTAACCCAAGAAGCCGAGGCGCTCGTGCGTCAGCCTCAGTCGTCTTTTATTAGCACGGTTGCAGGCAATAAGCGCGACTTGGTGATGCAGTTGGATATGTTCAACAAACAACTCGAACAGGTGCTAGCGGCCGAGCAGTTGCCGCTTTCTCAAGAAGGTGTTGAGGCTTATTTCCAAATGGCCTCAGACACCGGTTTGTCGCCTATGCTTGTGAAAATGCAATGGGCTGACTTGATGAAAGTGTGTGTGAATTGCAAAAATCTCAATGAACAAAACGGCGCTAGCATCGAAATTTTGGCACGCAACAACAAACGTACCATTCATATTCTAAAAGGCAAATCGGAAGTGGTGACACGCTATAGCCGCGACGGCTCGGTGGTCAGCGAATTTCAAAACAGCACATTAGTGTCCGTTTAACACGTTAATTTGCCTGTTTCGCGTTTTCTAGCATCTCTTTTGCGTGAGCCAGTGTCGCGGCAGTTATGTCCACGCCGCCGAGCATTCGTGCGGTTTCTTTGATACGCTCCGTTTCTGAGAGCAAAAACACACGCGAAGCCGTCATGTCAGTGTAGTGATCTTTTTGGACATAGAGATGCTGATGCGCCTGCGCGGCAACTTGTGGCAGATGCGTCACGCAGAGCACTTGTCGGTTTCCCTCACTCAATTCACGCATCTTCTGTCCAACAATTTGGGCAATTCCGCCACCAATCCCCGAATCAACTTCATCAAAAATCAGCGTTGGCGTCGTTTTATCGTTGGCCGTTGTCACTTGAATAGCGAGGCTAATGCGTGAGAGTTCACCCCCCGAAGCAACTTTTGAGAGGGACTTGGGGGGCAGGCCTACGTTGGTGCTAATTAAAAATCGCACGTCATCGCTACCGTTTAGCTTTGGCAATGTCGTGTCTAAGGGCGTAATTTCAATTAAAAATTCACCATTCGGCATACCCAAGGTTTTCATCATGCTTGAAATATGCGCTTGCAGTTGCCCTGCGCTGGCTTTTCGTTGCGTGGAGAGTTGCTGGGCGAGTGGCGTATAAACACTTTGCCAGTGCAGGGTTGCCTGCTCTAATTCAGTAATACGCTGAGCATCGTGATTGAGTTGATGCAATTCGTTTTCTAAATGTTGTTTTCGAGCGAGCAATTCTTCAGGTTTGACGTGATGTTTACGGCTTAACGCTTGAAAAACGCCCAATTGCGTTTCAATTTCTTCAAGTTCATGCGGGTTGATTTCTTGATGTTCAAGAAAATGCCGTAGTTCATACACGGCTTCTTCGAGTTGAATTTGTGCCTCGGTTAACAGTGCGTGCACGGATTGTAGTTCGGGTGCAAAAGGCAGAAGTGTTGACAAGGATTTAAGACTACTTTTGATTTGCGCGTAAAGCGACCGGTCTTGATCGTAGAGGATATCGATTTGTTGCTGGCCAGTGCTGAGAATTTGCTCTAAATGCGCTAATTTTCGATGCGTTGTCGAGAGGTTTTCATAATCGCATTGCGCTAAATTGAGCGCGTCTAATTCATCAAATTGATAACGCAGCAGGGCTTCACGCTGCTGGGCTTCATTGCGTTGGTGGGTGAGCGTTTCGAGTGCTTGTTTTGCTTGTTGCCAGTTAGTGTAGCTGTCGTTGAGTTGCGTGAGCAGGGTCGTGTTTTTGGCGTAATTGTCAAGTAATCGACGTTGCTCGTCGCTTTCAAGTAACTTGAGATGGGCGTGTTGTCCTTGAATTTCCACTAATTGCCGCGTGAGTTGTTGCAGGGTTTGCAGTGTCACGGGGCGGTTGTTGATGTAGGCTTTAGAGGCGCCTTCACGATGAATAACACGCCGAATAAGACATTGCCCCGTTTCTTTATCATCAAACGCATTGTTTTCTAGCCAGGCTTTTGCGCTGGGTAAATGTGCCACATCAAAGGTTAAGTTAATTTCTGCGCGAGCAGCGTTCGGCCTAATGTAGTCAGGTGTTGCGCGTTCGCCTAAGGCCAGCGTGACGGCAGTGAGTAAAATGGATTTCCCAGCGCCTGTTTCCCCCGTTAAGGCGGACATACCGTGCGTTAAATCAAGTTCTAACTGTTTAACGACCGCCAAATCAAGAATAGTAAGACTTTGAAGCATAGAAGTAGGTGTAATTGACAAAAACAGCACCGAGGTTTGCCTCGTTGCTTACAGTGGAATTAGTGTACCATGCAACGTGATTTTTTAGAATTTGCAAAGCACGTTGCGGTGTTTTGTTGTCAATTCATCATTTTTAGTGAAGAATGGGCGCATCTACATTTGAAGAATAGGGGAGAGAGGCGATGTTGAAGCGAGCATTCTTGCTGGGGGCGGTCGTGTTTTGGATGCAGTCACCCAGTTTTGCTGAAGGATATGATGTCCTGCAACAGCAGAAATTAGAAAATGAAATCAGCGTATTGAAAAATCTGGTCGGTGAGTTAGATGAACGCGTCAAGCAACTTGAGCGTGAAAAAAACGGTAAAACAAAAGGCGGTGAATCCGTTGCAGCTGAAACCAAAAGCGAATCCAAACCCGAACCAAATTGGCGAGACAAACGCGCGTGGGCACTGATTAAAGAAGCGATGTCAACCGAAAAGGTGCGTAATGTGTTAGGGCGTCCCGCTCGCGTTGATGACCTAGGAAATGGTCATCAAAAATTTGTGTATCAAGGTGAGGTGGCTGGCGTTGGAATGGTGAGCGGTAATATTGAATTTTATGAAAACCGTGTTTATGAAATCCATGCGCCAAACTTGTGAGAGGGTGACAATTTAAGGGCGGCGAGCATCGACAAAGCGGTCACGCCAATAATTGGTTTTCAAACTCGACACCATCACCTTGCCAGTACGTGAGCTAGGCGCGTGGACGAAATTGCTTTCGTTGACGTAAATACCTACATGAGAGACGGCGTTGCCGCTGGTGTTGAAAAAAACCAAATCGCCTGAGTGAATATTGTTTTTAGGCACGGGCGTGAGCGTTTCTTTCATTTCGCTCACCGTGCGTGGCAAATGCACGCCGTTGCGCTCATAAACGTGTTTAACAAATCCGCTACAATCAAAGCCTTCCTCAGGGGAGGCTTTGCCATAGCGATAAGGCGTACCCTGCAAACTGAGCGCGTAGTCAACGGCCGGTGGAACGACTTCTTTTTCAACAGGGCGCACCGCCACTGGGGTCGGCTTGACGTCAACTGTTCCCGCACACCCCGACAGCAGAGCGAGGGCGAATGCGAAAAGTGATAACTTAAAAAAATAAGGTAATGCGTTTTTTGTCGAAATAGTGGGTAATTTATTCACGGCAATCACAAAATAAGTTAAAAAATAAACGCTGTGGCGCCTAACTATCGCAGCGTGTTCCAAAATCAAACATCACAGATACGAGCGCACATAATCACGCGCAAAGTGCGCCATCGGCGCTGGGTTTTCCTGAAACTCGGCGTACACACGGTGCGCATCAAGCGGATTGATGTGTGCGTAAAGCCCAAAACCGGTTTGTTGTACAAATTCCTCACTGAGAGTTTCAAGAAATAACCACTGCAATGCGTCGTTATCTTCTTTTTGTTGTCTTTTCATTGGCGTTCTCCTGCATTGTTTTATATCAACTCGCTTGGATAAAACGCATCGCTTTTGAGGAAGTTAGGGTATGATGACAAATTTGGTGCGCAAAGCACCCCCTTGCACTCGACCTTAATTTCACCTCTTTTTAACGTCATGACTCTAAAAATCGCGCTTGTCCAAACTAACAGTTTAGTCGGCAATATCGCTACTAACTTTAACAAAATCGCAGAAACCATCATGACGCTTCGCCGTCAATCACCGGTGGATTTAATCGTTTTTCCTGAGCTCGCGCTCACGGGTTATCCCCCAGAAGATTTGCTTTTTCGCGGTGACTTCATTNNTCCGCGCAGAATATGCTTGTAGAATTAGCAAAAATTGCGCCAGAAATGACTGTTATTATTGGTTTTCCCGAATTTTTTGAGAGAAAACTATTCAATAGTGCGGCGGTATTGCGTTCAGGAACTATTTTTACGGTGTATCGCAAACAGAAATTACCCAATTACGGCGTGTTTGATGAGCAACGCTATTTCAGCGCCGGCACGCATCCTTGTGTGTTTGAACTGAAAAGTCAATTTATTGGCGTTGCTATTTGTGAAGATGCGTGGCATAGCGAAATCGTTGCGGCGACAAAACAAGCCGGAGCGCAACTGCTGGTGACGCTCAACGCGTCACCGTTTCATTCAGGTAAGGCCTTGCAACGTGAAGCGATTATTGCAAAGCACGCAAAAGCCGCGCACTTGCCGATTGTGTACGTTAACGCGGTGGGCGGGCAAGATGAGCTGATTTTTGATGGCGCGTCATTTGTGATAAACCAAGCGGGTGAGAAAGTGCTAGGTGGTGGTGTATTTGTTGAAGAAGTGCGCATCGTTGAATTTAAGGGAGGGGAGCCTATGCCTGCTGATTGCGTGCCTTCCTATACGCCTTTGCACAGCGAGTATGCGGCGCTGGTGTGTGCAACGCGCGATTATGTGCATAAAAATGGCTTTACAGGCGCGATTTTAGGACTGTCTGGGGGGATTGATTCGGCATTAGTTTTAGCGATTGCGGTGGACGCGCTGGGCGCAGAAAACGTGGAAGCGGTGTCGCTGCCTTCACGCTATACACAAACCATGAGCAATGAGGATGCGAAAATACAGGCACAAACCCTAGGTGTCACTTATCACAGCATTCCCATTGAACCGGCGGTCAATGCGTTTTCTGCTATGCTTGAGGGCGTGTTTTCAAATACGCAACAAGATACGACCGAGGAAAACATTCAAGCACGTTGTCGCGGGATTGTATTGATGGCCATGTC
>DPKY01000227.1:8223-8495 GCA_003542275.1 Methylococcaceae bacterium
GGCTATGCCACATTATATGGCGATATGGCAGGAGGCTTTGCGCCACTTAAAGATGTACCAAAATTGTTAGTGTATGCGCTTGCGCGGCACCGCAACGCGCAGAGCCCCGTGATTCCCGAGCGGGTGATTTCGCGCCCGCCCTCCGCTGAACTTGCCCCCAATCAATGCGACGCCGATTCGCTTCCGCCCTATGAGATACTTGACCCGATTTTGCAACGCTATATTGAAGAAGACCACACCGCGCAACAAATTATTGACGCCGGCTTTGAAGC
>DPKY01000227.1:8519-8855 GCA_003542275.1 Methylococcaceae bacterium
CGGCAATCGCCTCCTGGCGTGCGAATTAGTGAACGCGCGTTTGGGCGAGATAGGCGATACCCTATTACTTCGGGTTATCGTGGCACATAAGGCGCTTTAGAATGGTAGAATACGCCCCATTCTTTCTTTATCTTTTATTCACAAGAGGAACACCATGCGGAATTTGACATTTTTTCCCGCGTTGTTTGGCAGTTTAGCGGCTGTTGCCGTGGTTTTATTTGTGGCGTTTCATTTTATCTTCATCGATTTTTTTGTGGATTGGTGGTGGTATGAGTCGCTCAAACTGGAGTCGTATTTTTGGCTACGTTTACTTTACAAATTTTTTCTGTCCGGTGG
>DPKY01000007.1 GCA_003542275.1 Methylococcaceae bacterium
CGCCGCTTTATTGCGATAGTGAAGGCAATAATTTGGTCACCCAGTTTGATAAAAACGATGTCGAATCGGTGGGATTGGTGAAATTTGACTTCTTGGGGCTCAGTAACTTAACCACTATCGACAGGGCGCTGCAGACAATCAATCGACAACAACAAAAACAGGGCGCAGCCCTCATTGATATTAGCGAGATTCCCCGTGACGACGCGGCATCTTATGATCTGCTAAAAAGAGGCTTGACTACCGCTGTGTTTCAGCTTGAGTCAGGTGGGATGAAAAAGCTCATTAAGAATCTTAAGCCAGATTGTTTTAACGATATTATCGCCCTTGTTGCGCTCTATCGTCCTGGGCCGCTGGAATCGGGCATGGTCGATGATTATGTGGACGTTAAGCATAAGAAAAAAGCCGCCGAATATGCGCATCCATTGCTCGAACCGATTTTGGAATCCACCAACGGCGTTATTTTGTATCAAGAGCAGGTGATGCAAATTGCGCGAGAATTATCAGGGTATACATTGGGTGGTGCGGATATTTTGCGTCGCGCGATGGGGAAAAAAGACGCGAAAGAAATGGCCAAGCAACGCGACGTATTTGTCGGGGGGGCATTGAAAAATGGCGTAAGCGATGAGATTGCCAATTATATTTTTGATTTAGTCGATAAGTTTTCAGGGTATGGTTTTAATAAATCACATTCTGCTGCCTATGCGCTAGTGGCATACCAAACGGCATGGCTTAAAGCCCATCATCCAGCCGCCTTCATGGCCGCTGTGTTATCGGGCGATATGGATAACACCGATAAAGTGGTGATTGCAATCGATGAATGTTTGCAGATGAATCTTACAATTATTCCGCCTTCAATTAACGTTTCAGATTACCGATTTACCGTCAACGATGACAACGCGTTAATTTACGGTTTGGGCGCCATTAAAGGGGTAGGAGAAAATGCGATTTTGGATATGCTTGATGAGCGTGAGCGTAATGGTCTTTTTTTGAATTTGCATGATTTATGTCAACGCGTTGATTTGCGCAAATTTAACCGCCGTGTTCTTGAAGCGTTAATTCGTGCGGGGGCTTTTGATGAATTTGACGTGAATCGTGCGGCGCATTTAGCGGAGTTGCCGACGATTTTACGCGTCGCTGAGCAACACGTGCGTATGAAAGCAGTCGGGCAAAGTGATTTATTTGGCTTGGGAGAGGAAACGTCAAGTCAACAAACAGTATCGTCAACCTATTCAACCGTGGTTGAACCTTGGGTGGAAACGGTGCGTTTTTCTGAAGAAAAAGCCGTGTTGGGGTTGTTTTTAACCGGTCATCCCATCGATCAATATGAAAAAGAACTTAAAGCCATTGCACCAAAAAACATTGCGCGTTTGCTGAGTGAATTAGCACTCAATAAGTCAAATATTGCTGTGCGGGTGGCAGGCCTTGCGGTGGACATCAATATACGTCAAGGTAAAAATGGCAAATTCTATGGCACGATGGTACTCGATGATAAGACGGGGCGCATTGAAATGAAAGCACAGCGTGAAAGTTTTGAGGTAAATCAAGCCATGTTTTCGGCCGCTTTTCGAGATAAATTACTCATTGCTGAAGGGATCTTGGGAATGGATAGCTACCTTGATATGCCTTCGCTGAGAATTGAGCGTTTATACCCCATCGAGCAAGCTAGAAAAGCAATACATATTCACTGGCAGAGCGCTGAGATGTCAGCAACGGAGAGTTTAGATAAATTCAAACAACTGCTAAGTGAGTTTCAAGGCGGTGATACGGACATTACTATCGATTACTATGCGGCGCAATCTCGCGCTAAAGTCCAGTTAGGCAGCGCGTGGCGCGTTCGCGCCACAGATGACTGTCTTCATCAACTCAAACGATGGCTAGGTTCTGCGGCGATACGGGTGAATTATTAGTATTCTTCTAAGATAAAACCGCCACATGGGCGGTTTTTTTACGCTTTAGGGCAAATGCTATTAGCCATATTTTAGCGGTTTATCAAAATGGATAATCGCTTCACCGCACTTGGCGTTGTTGCGGCGCTCATCTCGTTGAGCAATGAGATCGGCTAAGGTGATTTTTGATAAATAGGCTTGAATATGCTCGCTAAGTCCTGACCACAAATCGTGCGTGAGGCAAACGCTGTCGTGTTGACAATTTTCCTCGCCACCACATTTTGTTGAGTCAATGGGTTCATTGACGGCCTCAATGATGGAGGCAATGCTAATTAAATCAGGTGTTTGACGCAGTCTATAGCCACCACCAGGGCCGCGAACGCCTTTAACTAAATCGGCTTTGCGTAATCTGGAAAATAATTGCTCGAGGTAGGAGAGCGAAATGGTTTGTCGCGTGGCAATTTCTGTCAAGGTGACAGGGGTTGTTTGGCTATGTAGGACTAAGTCCAACATGGCTGTTACCGCATACCGGCCTTTAGTAGTTAAACGCATGGCAATGTCCTTATGGTCAAGGAAAAAAATAAAAAAGATGCTTAACTATACTTAACCAACTAAAATAGTCAATTATCCTTGCGCTAATCTTGGCTATATTTCAACATGATGCGCAATGTTTTGCAGTGTACAAATCAGCGCAACGCCCGCGCCAATCAAGGCAATTTGTTGCAGAGAGGTTTTTATGTCTGTGCGTTTATGCAGCGAGGGAATTAAATCTGCTACTGCAATATAAATAAAACTCGACGCAGCTAATGCCAGAAAATACGGTAGGCTATCATGGAGTGTTTCTAAGCTAAAGTAGGCAAGCACCCCACCTACAATAGTGGTTAAACTTGAAAGAACATTGTAGAAAAGCGCTTTACCTTGTGAATAACCGCTTTGCAATAAAATAGCAAAATCGCCCACTTCTTGGGGAATTTCATGGGTTGCTACGGCTAAACTGGTTACAATGCCGAGATGCGGGTCCATTAAAAAGGCGGCGGCAATCAATACGCCGTCAACAAAATTATGGATACTGTCGCCTAAAATGATAAAGATGCCCGCTGTTTTGGCGCCATGGTGATGCGAGTGTGGGTTTTGTGTTTGCTGGTAGTGTTCGGGATGTTGGTGTTCATCATCGCCATGGGCTTCACATTCGCCAAAATGACAATGTCGCCAAATGAGCAATTTTTCCAGCACAAAAAAACTTAAAATCCCCGCTAAAATGGTGCCCGAAAGCGAGCCTATCTGGCTGGGATTGGCGTGTTCAAAGGCTTCGGGAATCAATCCCCAAAACGCCACGGCAAGTAGCGCTCCGATAGCAAAACTGATGCCGTGAGGCAGAACGCGCGTGCGCTGAGAGTGGGGAAGAAGCAAAAAGAGTCCAGCGGCAAACACGCTCAATACGCCGCCCACAGCGGTAAAAATGATAATTTGTAAGAGCAAAGGTAGAGAAGTCATCGAGATTATTACATATCCATGTTTTTACTGTGCCAAAAGGGCAAAGTGGGACGCATAGTAAAACAATATAAAGGCTTGAAGCAAGGTACAATTCACCAATGTCGGGTAAAGTTTCTTGCACACCTCCCTCCTTGTTAGACGCGGCAGATTGTTTTACTATGGCAAAATAACCTTGATTTAACGCTACGTTTATCGCGTTGTTTATTTTTTATTTTTCTAAAATTTACCTTTCACTATGCAAAAAAACGACATTTCACCTCCTTCACATTTTATTCGTCAAATCGTC
>DPKY01000024.1 GCA_003542275.1 Methylococcaceae bacterium
GTGTAGCATTGTGCGCTCAAGGCAGAGCGTCTCTGTTTGTTGCGTGAAAACAGCTTGATTTTCCAGCGCAAACAACACACTTGCTTGTGTTAGCACATTGATATTGTAGGGTAATCGAATTTTGTGCAGTTGGGCAATGATGTCACGTTCACCAACAAGATAGCCTAAACGCAAACCCGCTAATCCCATTTTAGACACGGTACGCATAACCAAAACATTGTGCGCTACTTTGTGCATAAAACTGGCTTTATTGGCAAAAGGTTCATAAGCTTCATCGATAATCACAAGACCGTTTGCTGCATCAATAATACGCTCGATGGCTTGCGCATCAAAAAGATTCCCCGTGGGATTATTGGGATACGCAAGAAAAATGACAGCAGGATTGTATTCTTCAATGGCGGCGAGCATAGCGGGAAGGTCTAAATCAAACGTCTTTTCATTCAGCGCTACGCCGTGATAATGCAAGCCTAGCGCATCGCTGATTTGTTTGTACATCACAAAGCTAGGCGTTGTGCTCACTATGTGAGCATCAGGGCGCAGCGCCATCAAGAGTAATTGAATAATTTCATCGGAGCCATTGCCAAGCAAAATATCCAGCGAATCAGGCAGTTGATTAGCCATTTTTAGGGCATGGATCACCTGCTGCGCTTGTGGGTCAGGGTAGCGGTTAATTTCACAAGCACTTAAACGCGCAAGCCAGGCTTCTTTCAGCGATGCAGGCAAGCTGTAAGGGTTTTCCATGGCATCAAGTTTAATCAAGCCATCGGCTTTAGCAACGTGATAAGCAGACAATGCAAGCACTTCTGGACGCAAGAGTGTGTGTATAAAATGGGATGTTGACATAATTTTGGAATAAAAAAGTAGACGATGACGCTTATTTTAACTGATTTAACAGAAAAACAACGCGAAATAGATGAGAACTGGATGCGTTATGCACTTCGGCTCGCGCAACGCGCACAAGATGCAGGCGAAGTACCCGTAGGGGCGGTGCTCGTCAAAGACGACGATGTGATTGCTGAGGGGGCTAACGCCGTGATTGCCACGCACGATGCAACGGCACACGCTGAGATTGTAGCGCTACGGCGAGCTGGCAGGCACATTGAAAATTATCGTCTTCTTCACACAACGCTCTACGTGACGCTTGAGCCTTGCGTGATGTGTATGGGGGCAATTAGCCATGCGAGGGTAAAACGATTAGTGTTTGGCGCTTATGACGAAAAGCGCGGTGCCGTATGCCACGCCCTCCACCTTGCTCATGCAGATTTTCTCAATCACCATGTCAGCTGGGTAGGGGGCGTGCTTCAAACACCCTGTTCGCAATTATTGAAAGATTTTTTTATCATGCGCCGTCAACAAGCAAAAAAAACGCGTCATTTTTCTTGAAATGCTTTGACAATCTCAAGGAGCTCAATGGGACTAAACGGCTTCACACGGTACACATCTGCACCGGCTTGCATCCCCATATCAATGTCACTTTGTCGGCCTTTCCCTGATAGGAGTACAACGTAACACGATTTATATTCAGATTCTTTGATGTGGCGACATAAATCTACGCCATTCATCTCACCGGGCATCATAACGTCAGCAATGACAATATCAGGCAATGCTTCTTTGACAATTCTCAGTCCATCAATCCCATTGTCGGCTTCAAATAATTGATAATCTGTTTGACGCGTTAGCGTAATGCGTAACAGTGTGCGCATTTGCATATTATCATCAACAATTAAAATCTTTAATTTTTTATCAGCCATCATCAATTTCCTTTAGCGCGTCATGTCTAAAACAGCATCAGTCCAACATTTACTTTATCGTCAACGTATTTGAGAATAGCATTCTAGCAAAAAAATCACACGGTTTCATTCAATAACGCGTGCCCCATGGAAGCGTATACAGATTTGAGTGGCTTAAAACTCGTATTTGACGTCATCAACCCACTGATTAAACCGGCGTTATGGAGTTGCTGTTTTAATGTTTCCAGATTTTTGCTGATTAAATGGGTTGTTTCAGGTAATTGATTTTTAAAATGAGTATTGATCACACCATTTTGATAAGCAATCACGCATTGCACACCGCCTAATGATGGCGGCGAGAGCGTTAAATTCACCGACCAGTTTTGCGATGGTTTCGCATCGGTACTTGATGTTTTTTCACGCTGAATTTCCATTGCTAAGGTTTCCACTTTATTGCCCACTAAAAAGGGCAGCTCAACGGCCCATAATTGCTTATTGCTGTCGTCACTTGGCAGTGAATGAAGTTGATCAAGCACCACTTTAGCCAGTGCATTTTCTGTTTTATTGTGCAGTGTTTTTAAACTTTCCACTTGCGTTTTACTCAGCTCTAATTCTCGATGTTGAGAGAGGCCTTGTTTGAGCGTAGTCATCAATTTAAACAAATCCTGTTTAAAATCATTGCTAATGATAGGCTCTGCTGGCGCTTCTTGATGCACTTGCGCCGTGTCTGCTTCGGCGGATTGCGCCGTTTTTAAGTGCGGCAAAATCGCATTAGCCAGCTGCTTGAGTGATTGCGGAACGGTTTCGCCTTGGGCGAGTTGTTGCAAGGCTTCATGGAGCTGCGTTTGGGTTTGCAATAGCCCTGCGGCGCCGGCTTCATCATGTTGCGTATTGGCATCCTGTTTTAATAAACCTTGCAAAAATGCGGAAGTCATTTGTTTTACTTGCGCACTCACGCCTTCGTGTTGCATGAGGCGAAGTAAGGGCAATTTTAAATCAATCGGTGGTGCAGTAGGGATGGTCGGCGACGTTGTGGCACGCGTGGGCGATTTTAAAAAAGTAGGGTTCGTTGCATTTGCTTCAAAAAAAATGCCTGAAGAATAGACTAAATGTTTTAATTTTTGAGGATTAAATAATTGCTCTTTAGGTTGCAAATGCTCAAATAATGCCGAAGCGTGTTGTTTTAATGTTTGGGCGAGTGATTCATTTTGAATGTCCATGTGCGGCAAATTGCTACGCAACTGATCAAATAGCACACTGGACGATTCATGACGTGGCAATAACTGTTTAACGTACTCACTGACCTGCGCATCACGCCCCTGTGCGTGACTGAGCGTGGGTAATTGTTTAAATTCGGGCAGTGAGCCAATTTTGGTAATGGCTAATACGAGTGACTGCCCAACACGCAAGGGGTCGCCGTTTTCGCTAGGAAGGCGTTGCAGTTGGCTTGGGTCAATGCTAATGAGCATTTTTTTGCTGGTTGCCGTTTTTTGTGCATCATCAATGAACAGCTGTAATTGAATTTTGTTGCCTACCAGTCCGACCACCTCCGCTTGCATGGGGTGCTGGCCTTGAAGATTGTTAGAAAAATTGCGTAATGATTCATCAATGCGATTGAGTAGGGGCGCATTGGCGAGCGTGAGGCGCATCGCGTTCATTTTTTCTGCGCTAGGGAGCGTCGCATTTGACGATGAGGTATTGAGCGCAATAACTTTAAATTCAAGCTCTGGTGTGGTTTTAGTGACTTGTAGCGTGATATTTTGCCCTAAATGAGGCGTCAGTGACGCCCAAGTATTTTGGTTTTCAACAGCAATAAACTGCCCCGCCCAGCGCAACGTCATCACATTATCATTGATAGCGACAACATTCACAGGGAGTTTTTGTCCAACTGTTAAATTTAAATTACCCTCGACCACGCTTTTCATGGCTTGGAGCATTTGATTGTTAAACGACGAGGTCTGAATATCCATGTAAAAATCCTAAACGCAAAATAAATCGATAGGGTGGGGATATTACGTTATCGCAACTTGAGTACAAAACTAAAATTCCCAAAAATGCGAACTCAGTCACAATTCTCACCTTTTAACTGTATGCGATACATCAATCGCGAAGGGTCACCTAAAACGGGGACGCTTCGCCAGTAACCTCAAAGTGATTTGCGTGTTTTTACGCTTTTTCTTTTCCTGCAGGTTTGATAAGACGAATGCCCAATTCTTTGAGTTGTTCATCGGTAACCACTGCCGGAGCGCTCACCAATGGACAGGCGGCTGATTGTGTTTTAGGAAAGGCAATCACATCACGAATAGAATGTGAACCTGTCATCAACATCACCAAACGGTCAAGTCCAAACGCAAGGCCACCATGTGGTGGTGCACCGTATTTTAAGGCGTCAAGTAAGAAACCAAATTTTTCACGCGCTTCCTCTTCCCCAATGCCCAAAATGTCAAACACGGTTTGCTGCATCGCTGGGCGGTTAATACGAATAGAGCCACCGCCGACTTCTGTGCCGTTTAACACCAGGTCATACGCACGAGAGAGCGCTGTGGCTGGGTTGGCTTTTAATTCGTCAACAGAGCAACTTGGTGCAGTGAAGGGGTGGTGAATGGCATTAAAGCGATTGGCTTTCTCATCCCACTCAAACATGGGGAAATCAACCACCCAAACCGGTTTCCAATCTCCTTCAATTAAGTTGAGATCATGGCCTAATTTCACACGCAACGCGCCCATCGCTTCGTTGACAATATGGGTTTTATCGGCACCAAAGAAGAGTAAATCGCCATTTTGCGCTTGGGTTTTTTCGAGCACGCTCGCCCACACTTGCTCGGGAGCAAATTTCACAATCGGTGATTGCAAACCGTCAATGCCTGCGTTGACGTCGTTGACTTTGATATAGGCCAAGCCTTTCGCGCCATAAATGCCAACAAATTTCGTTAAGTCATCAATTTCTTTGCGCGTCAACTCTCCCCCACGCGGCACACGCATAGCCACCACGCGGCCTTTTGGATCATTTGCTGGCGCGGAGAATACTTTGAAATCCACTGTTTTCATTTCATCAGCAATGTCAACAAGTTCAAGAGGAATACGCAAGTCAGGGCGGTCTACACCAAAACGCGACATAGCCTCAGCGTAGGTCATGCGAGGAAACACGCTATCCAGTTTCACATCAATCACTTTTGCAAATAATTGACGAATCATCTCTTCCATGACATTCATGATGTCATCTTCGCTCATGAAAGAGGTTTCAATATCTAATTGGGTAAACTCGGGTTGACGGTCTGCGCGTAAATCTTCATCACGAAAACAGCGCACCACTTGATAATAGCGGTCAAAACCAGCAACCATCAGCATTTGTTTGTAGAGTTGTGGCGATTGCGGCAAGGCAAAAAAGGCATTTTCGTGTGTGCGACTTGGCACAATGTAATCGCGTGCACCTTCGGGTGTTGCCTTGGTGAGATAAGGCGTTTCCAATTCAAAAAACTCGTGCTCATCTAAATAATTACGCAAAACACGCGTCACATCACGACGCACTTTCATTTTTTCTTGCATGGCCACTTTGCGCAAATCCAAATAACGATAACGCAAACGCAGTTCTTCATTGACGTCAATGTCACTTTCAATAGGGAATGGCGGCGTTTCGGATTCATTTAAGACAACAATACTTTTCGCTAAAATTTCAATATCGCCAGTGTGCATATTTTTGTTTGTGGTGCCAGCAGGGCGGGCACGCACTTGACCGCTAATTTGCAGCACATATTCACTGCGCACGTGCTCGGCAATGCTAAACATATCAGGCAAATCAGGATCAAAAACGACTTGCACAAGCCCTGCACGGTCGCGTAAATCAATAAAAATCACGCCGCCGTGATCGCGGCGACGATGTACCCAGCCACAAATGGTAACGGTTTGATCAAGTTGTTGAAGGTTAATTTCACCACATTTGTGGGTACGCATAGATTTTTCCTGTTAAAAATTAAAATAGTCTTTTTTTCAGCCCATGCACGGCATGGACTTTTCTACTCGGCGTCAAGGCTTAAGATGTTGCGTCACCTGCGACATTCTTTTTCGTGCCGCTTTTAAAATCGGTTTCATACCAGCCTGTTCCTTTTAGGCGAAAGCCTGGCGCAGAAATTTTTTTGATTAAATCAGGTTTTTCGCAAACGGGGCACGCTGTTAAGGGTTCTGCATTGATTTTTTGTAGCACTTCGTGTTCATGTTGACACGATTGACATTGATATTCGTAAATGGGCATTTTCATCACTCCAAAATGAAGAATGTAGCGTTAATTATTCGTTTTTCAAGGCGCTTGCCTATAGAATAGGCCTATTTTACAGAATTTTAGAGCTAATGATGAAAACATTCACCTTAACGCGTCCTGATGATTGCCATTTGCATATTCGTACTGGTGCACTTTTAAAGACTGTGCTGCCGCACACAGCTCGTCAATTTGCCAGAGCAATTATTATGCCTAATCTCAAGCCTCCCGTTACAACAGTGGCGCAAGCGTTAGTATATCGAGAGGAAATTTTACAGGCAATTCCTGCCAACGTGTCTTTTGAGCCGTTGATGACGCTCTACCTTACCGCCTCAACCACAGTTGACGACATTGCGCAGGCAGCGCAGCATCCGCATATACACGCTTTCAAACTCTATCCAGCCGGCGCAACGACCAATTCTGATGCAGGCGTGGCGGACGTTAAGGCCGTTTATCCCTTGTTTGAAGCCATGGAAAAACACGATATTCCCTTGCTGGTGCATGGCGAAGTGGCGCAGAGCGAATGTGATATTTTTGATCGTGAAAAAGCGTTTATTGACGAATGTTTACTTGACATGACGCGCCGCTTCCCACAGTTACGCATTGTTTTTGAGCACGTCACCACCCAAGAAGCGGTACAATTTGTTGAAGAGGCCAGTCACTTGATTGGCGCAACAATTACGCCTCAACATCTGCTCTTTAATCGCAATACGCTACTGGCGGGCGGTATCAAACCGCACTACTATTGCCTCCCTATCTTAAAACGAGAAAAACACCGCCAAGCACTACTCAATGCGGCAACGAGTGGTAATGCGAAATTCTTTTTAGGGACAGACAGTGCACCGCATCTTTCACATTTAAAAGAAAACGCGTGTGGGTGCGCAGGGTGTTATAGTGCATTTGGCGCCATGGAACTTTATGCACAAGTGTTTGAAGAAGCCAATGCGCTCGATAAATTGGAAGGTTTTGCCAGTTTTTTTGGGGCTGATTTTTATCGATTGCCACGAAATACGGGGAAAATCACCTTAGAAAAACAAACGTGGACAATCCCCGACCGTTATGACGAAATCATCCCGCTCAAAACCGGCGAAACATTGGCGTGGAAAGTCACTAATCCTTTGTTTTAAATTAAAAAAATAACCATGGCCATTATTTTTATTACTTTTGTCTAAAATAATGATTGACGACTGCGCGAATAATCACTATGATGGGCGTTCTTAGTTTTACTAAGTGTTCAAAAATTATCGGGGTATAGCGCAGTCTGGTAGCGCGCCTGCTTTGGGAGCAGGATGTCGGGGGTTCGAATCCCTCTACCCCGACCAATTTTGCGCTTGTAGCTCAACTGGATAGAGCACCAGCCTTCTAAGCTGGGGGTCGCAGGTTCGAGTCCTGCCAAGCGTGCCAAAAGCTTTTTAGATGTTTATACGCTATGGTGAGCGTAGCTCAGTTGGTAGAGTCCCGGATTGTGATTCCGGTTGTCGTGGGTTCGAGCCCCATC
>DPKY01000064.1 GCA_003542275.1 Methylococcaceae bacterium
GCGTTTAGGGGATTGCGTGAAATTGCACTACTCAGTGTTATTGCTGGCGCCTTGTTTTTTCTGATTTCGCTCATTACTTTCACAAATGACGATGCGGGATGGACGCATAGCGGCTCTGTACAAACCATTAATAACGCGGGCGGCGTCTTTGGGGCGTGGCTTGCCGATTTTATGCTCAGTTTTTTTGGACTATGTGCTTACATTTTCCCCTTTATGCTGGTACGGCAAGGTTATTTAACGTATACGCAGCAGGGCATTGAAGCGTCCCGGCTTGTGATGGCGGTGCAGTGGCTGGGGGTCATTGCGAGTATTACCGCCGCCGATGCGCTACTCAATTTTTGGCCACTGCATATCAGCGTCATTGAATTACCGCATCATGCCGGCGGCATTTTAGGTCAAGAATTTGGGGCGCTGTTAGGGGTGGCGTTTGGTAATTCTGGCGCGACGCTACTGCTGCTCGTCATTCTTTTTGCAAGTTTGCGCTTATTTACAGAGGTTTCTGTGGTGAGCGTGCTGGATTTTGTGGGGAAGCACAGTTTTAATTTCAGCCGCGCGTTTTATCAAAATGTGACTAAAACACTCGAGCAACATCGTAGCTCACTGGATTTGCCAAGCGAGTCCAGTGGGCCTCTTGAAGAAGAGGTTGTCGAGGAAGAAGAGAGTAAACCAGAGAAAGCCACGCGTAAACGCAGTTTTTCAAAAATTAAGCCAAAAGTCATTCAAAAATATGCCGATGCAGAAGAGGGTGCGTTTGATGAATCGGCCAGTGAGTTCGATGCACTCTTAGATGAATTAGATGACGATGTCTTTGAGGAAACGCCCCCTAAAGCCAAGCCCGCTAAAAAAGCAAAGCCTCCGCGTGATAAGGATAGCGACGTCGTTGCGGACGAAAAAGAAAAAGAAGACAAAGAGAGCGCAGAAAAAACCGTCAACAAAAAATTTAGCCATTTTATTGAGAAAGTCAAAGTAGCCAAAGCAGAGATGGTTGACAAAGTCGCAGAAAAAAAAGCAGCAAAAGTCAGCCCCCCTAAAAAAGTCAAAGCGCCGCATTACCCAAAACGCAATAAATTACCCACCTTAGATTTGCTCGATGATCGTGATACGCACGTAATTGGCTATTCCGAGGCAGATTTAGAGGAAATGTCGCGTTTGGTGGAAGATATTTTGAGTGATTTTAACGTCACTGTCACGGTTGTCGGATTTCACCCAGGGCCGGTGATTACACGTTTTGAAATTCAGCCTGCAGCGGGCGTGAAGGTGAGTCGGATTAGTGGCTTATCAAAAGATTTAGCGCGTGCCTTGTCGGTGACGAGCGTGCGCATTGTCGAAATTATTCCTGGCAAGTCGGTGATTGGTCTTGAAATTCCCAATCAAGAGCGCGAAATGGTTACGTTGCGCGAATTGCTCAAATCCACACCATTTGACTATGCAAAATCTTATCTCACCCTCGCGCTAGGTAAAGACATTGCAGGCGTGCCGATGGTTGCGGATTTAGCCAAAATGCCCCATGCCCTCGTTGCGGGTACAACGGGATCGGGAAAGTCCGTTGCAATCAATACCATGATTTTGAGTTTGCTCTATAAAGCCAATCCAGAGCAAGTTCGCTTGATTATGATTGACCCAAAAATGTTAGAATTGTCGGTTTATGAGGGCATTCCGCATTTGCTAACCCCTGTTGTGACGGATATGAAAGAGGCGAGTAATGCGCTACGCTGGGCGGTGGGGGAAATGGAGCGGCGCTATAAATTGATGTCGAAGATGGGCGTGCGTAACCTTGCAGGCTTTAATCAAGTTATTGAAGACGCGGCAAGTCGTGGCGAAACGATTCGAGATCCCATGTTTCAACTGTTAAATCCGCTTGAGGAGGGTGAAGCGTTTCCAACGCTCTCTACATTGCCCAGTATTGTCATTGTCATTGATGAGCTTGCTGATATGATGATGATTGTGGGGAAAAAAGTAGAAGAGTTAATTGCACGCCTTGCGCAAAAAGCGCGGGCGGCGGGCATTCATCTCATTCTTGCCACGCAACGCCCTTCCGTTGACGTGCTCACGGGGTTAATCAAAGCGAACGTGCCCACACGCATTTCGTTTCAAGTGTCCTCGCGCATTGATTCGCGGACTATTTTAGACCAAGGGGGCGCCGAGGCCTTGCTTGGAAACGGAGATATGTTATTTTTACCTTCAGGCACCAGTATTCCCATTCGGGCGCATGGCGCGTTTGTCGATGACCATGAAGTGCATCGTGTCGTTGAGTTTTTAAAGCAAACGGGGCCAACCAATTATTTGACTGAAATTACACAGGAAGTCCTAGACAATAGTGATGGCTTGAGTGGCGGTAGTAGCTATGCCAGTGGCTCGGAATCAGACCCACTCTATGACGAAGCGGTGCGTTTTGTCACAGAAACGCGCAAAGCGTCCATTTCAAGTGTGCAAAGACGTTTTAAAGTTGGCTATAACCGCGCTGCGACAATTATTGAAACCATGGAAGCGGCCGGCGTGGTCAGCGCGGCTGAAAACAATGGTACGCGTGTTGTGTTAGCGCCACCTCCCATGCAATGAACTTAACTTTCGTAGTGTCTTCAAACCACACTCCCATTTTTTTTACCACTATTAGGATGATTGAATGAATAGTACTTTTTTTTCGGAAATCACGCGGCAAAATGATATTGACCCCGTGGAAACCCAGGAATGGATTGAAGCCTTAAAAT
>DPKY01000060.1 GCA_003542275.1 Methylococcaceae bacterium
CACCAATGTGGAAAGTACGCATGGTCAACTGTGTACCTGGCTCACCAATAGACTGCGCGGCAATGACGCCAACCGCTTCGCCAATATTAACTAGATGTCCTCGACCTAAATCACGTCCATAACACGCCGCGCAAACGCCATGACGGCTTTCACAAGTAATAATGGAGCGTACCATCACTTGATCGATACTATTCTTCTCAAGTTTTAACACCCAATCTTCATCAAGCAATGTGCCTCTTGGCACTAAAATCGCTTCACCCGCTTTATCCATCACGTCTTGTGCTGTAATACGACCCAATACACGCTCTGATAAAGGCTCAACCACGTCACCACCTTCAATAATTGGCGTCATGGATAGCCCGTTGTTGGTGCCGCAATCCTCTGAGCTAATGACCAAATCTTGCGCCACGTCCACTAAACGACGTGTTAAATACCCTGAGTTCGCCGTTTTCAACGCCGTATCCGCAAGCCCCTTACGCGCACCGTGCGTAGAAATAAAATACTGCAGTACGTCAAGTCCCTCACGGAAATTCGCCGTAATAGGCGTTTCGATAATTGAGCCATCTGGCTTGGCCATCAAGCCACGCATTCCCGCAAGCTGGCGAATCTGTGCCGCAGAACCCCTCGCACCTGATTCAGCCATCATAAATACCGAGTTAAACGATTTTTGCTCTTTTGTATCACCTTCGTCATCGACGTATGATTCTTTTCCAAGACCATCCATCATCACTTTAGCAATCTGATCATTGGCATGAGACCAAATATCAACAACTTTATTATAGCGCTCACCATCCGTGACAAGACCTGAAGCATATTGACTCTGAATTTCTTTCACTTCTGCATTGGATGCCGCGAGAATTTCATCTTTTTTGGCAGGAATAACCATATCCTCAATACCAAAAGAAATTCCCGAACGTGTCGCGCATTTAAAACCAAGATACATCAACTGATCAGCTAAGATTACCGTATCTTTGTTGCCCATATAACGGTAGCTGTAATTGATGAGACGTGAAATATTTTTCTTGGTCATATCGCAATTAACCAACTCAAAAGGCATTCCTTCTGGAATCACTTCCCAAATGAGCGCACGCCCCACCGTTGTCGTCACGCGATGCGTTTTATAAGACACTTGACCGTCAACATCGACTACTTTTTCAGTAATACGCAACTGAATGCGTGATTGAAATTCCACCACTTTTTCGGCTAACGCTTTGTGTACTTCACTGACGCTTTCAAAAATTCTAGGCTGCTTTTGCGTATCATTGCCCGTGGCATTCATTTTTTCACGGCTAATGTAGTAAAGCCCCAATACCACGTCTTGCGAAGGATTGATGACAGGCTCACCATTAGCCGGCGATAAAATATTGTTCGTTGCCATCATCAATGTGCGTGCTTCTAACTGCGCCTCAATAGACAATGGAACGTGAACAGCCATCTGATCACCGTCAAAGTCCGCGTTAAACGCGCTACAGACGAGCGGATGTAACTGAATGGCTTTTCCTTCAATCAATGTTGGCTCAAAAGCTTGAATACCTAAACGGTGTAATGTTGGCGCTCTGTTTAATAAAACAGGATGCTCTCTAATTACGTCCTCTAAGATATCCCAAACTTCTGGTCCCTCTTCTTCTACTTTTTTCTTTGCAGCTTTAATAGTTGTAGAAAGGCCTAACACTTCTAATTTACTAAAAATAAATGGCTTAAATAATTCTAGCGCCATTTTTTTAGGCAAACCGCACTGATGCAAACGTAGCGAAGGCCCCACAACAATCACCGAACGTCCCGAGTAATCGACACGTTTACCCAGCAAGTTTTGACGGAAACGCCCTTGTTTACCTTTGATCATATCCGCAAGCGATTTGAGCGGACGACGATTTGTCCCCGTAATTGCGCGACCACGACGACCATTATCGAGTAACGCGTCAACAGATTCTTGCAACATACGTTTTTCATTACGCACAATAATGTCCGGTGCGCTCAAATCCAGCAAGCGATTAAGACGGTTATTACGGTTAATCACGCGACGATACAAATCATTTAAATCCGACGTCGCAAAACGCCCGCCATCTAGCGGCACAAGCGGACGCAACTCCGGTGGCAAGACAGGTAAGACTTTTAAAATCATCCATTCTGGGCGATTTTTAGACGCAAGCAACGCATTCATCACTTTTAAGCGTTTTGCGTATTTTTTAATTTTCGTTTCGGAGCTAGTTGAGTTAATTTCTTGTCTTAAAATTTCAACTTCAGCCGACAAATCAATGGATTTAAGCAAATCATAAATGGCCTCTGCCCCCATCTTTGCGACAAAATCATCGCCAAATTGCTCTTGATAATCTTGATATTCATCATCAGACAACAACGAGCCTTTGACCAAAGAAGTGTCGCCCGATTCCAATACCACAAATGATTCAAAATATAACACGCGCTCAATTTCGCGCAACGTCATGTCCAGCAATAACGCAATACGCGAAGGCAACGATTTTAAAAACCAAATGTGCGCCACGGGGCTTGCTAAATCAATATGCCCCATGCGCTCACGACGTACTTTAGATAACGTCACTTCAACGCCACATTTT
>DPKY01000079.1 GCA_003542275.1 Methylococcaceae bacterium
AGCTTGAGCGCTTAAAAACCGACAAAGGGGAGTGGCTCGCCTGCACGCAAATTGTAGCGGGACAAACGGCGCAACAATTAGTCCCCGATATTATCCGCAAAAGTATTAGTTTGTTACCGATTGCCAAACGGATGCGTTGGGGCAGTTTTGCGACGGAATTTGTCCGGCCTGTGCATTGGGCCGTGCTGCTTTATGGTAGTGAAATTATTGAAACCGACATTTTAGGTTTACAAACAGGCAATCAAACGCGCGGCCATCGTTTCCACGCACCGCAAGCGATGACGATTGCAAAACCTGAAAACTATGCTGATTTGTTATTTTCACAAGGCAACGTGATTGCCGATTTTGATGTGAGAAGAGAAAAAATTAAAGAAGCTTCATTTCGCATAGTGGAAGAAAAAACAATACCACTCATACCTTATATCGATGAAGAGTTACTAGATGAAATTACAGCATTAAATGAGTTCCCTGTGCCAATTATGGGACATTTTGATGAGAGATTTTTAGAATTACCAGCCGAAGTTTTGATTACCACGATGCAGGAGAATCAAAAATATTTCCCCGTAAAATATCATGATGGTTCGTTAGCACCTTATTTTATTACGTTTAGTAATATTCAAAGCACACGCCCCCAATCCATTCAAGATGGCAACGAGCGGGTTGTGACGCCGCGTTTGTCTGACGCCGAATTTTTCTGGAAACAAGATCGCCGTTATTCGCTCGCTGATTTCTCAACGCGTTTAGAAACGATTGTTTTTCAAGAAAAATTGGGAACAGTGGCACAGAAAGTTTCCCGTTTAGTGGCTCTTTCAGAAACTATCGCATCGCAAATTGGCGTGGATGTTGAGTTAGCAAAACGCGCAGCATTCTTGGCTAAAAATGATTTGATGACTGAAATGGTCGGCGAATTTGGCAATTTGCAAGGTATTATGGGACGTTATTACGCACTGGCAGATGGTGAAAATCCAACTGTCGCGCAAGCCATTGAAGAACATTATTTGCCCAAGCAAGCCGGTGGCGCGATTCCAAGCAGTGATATTGGTTGCGTGGTTGCGTTAGCTGAAAAAATCGACACGTTAGCAGGCATTTTCAGTGCGGGTTTAATACCAACAGGTGATAAAGACCCTTATGCACTGCGTCGCGCGGCACTAGGTGTGTTGCGCATTTTAATTGAACGCAATTTAAAAATTGATATTCACGCGCTGGCAGATTTTGCGTTGTCGTTGTTTAATCACGAATTTGACAAAATGAAAACACGAACACTTGTCACCGATTTTATTTTTGAGCGCTTAAAAGGTTATTGCTTGGATAAAGGTTTTAGCGGTGACGAATTTGAAGCCGTTTTAGCGGTAAATCCTGCTGAACCGCTTGATTTTATGCAACGCCTGCAAGCGGTGAAAGCGTTTAGAGAATTGCCTGAAGCAGAGAGTTTAGCAGCGGCAAATAAACGCATTTTAAACATTTTGAAAAAATCGGATTCGCCAGCATCACAAACCGTAGGCAAATTGGTTGAATCGGTTGAAATTTCATTGCTTGAGTTGGCTAATCAGTCAGCAAAAGATATCGCGCCATTGCTGGAGAAACGTGATTATGAGGCCACACTCACACGCCTTGCCGCGTTAAAAGACCCTGTTGATGCGTTTTTTGATGGCGTGATGGTGAATTGTGAGGATGCACAGCTTCGTGCAAATCGTTTGGCCTTGTTGAATTTGTTATCGGCACAATTTTTAACGTGTGCGGACATTTCTAAATTGCAAGCGTGAGAGATGACACGTTTGATTTTGCCAAGCATTTACTTGCCTGGTTTGACGTGCATGGGCGAAAAGATTTGCCTTGGCAACAAGATAAATCGCCTTATCGGGTGTGGATTTCTGAAATCATGTTGCAACAAACGCAAGTGTCGACGGTTATCCCTTATTATCGTGCCTTCATGGCACGGTTTTCTAACGTAGAAAGTCTAGCCTCCGCGCCCATTGACGACGTGTTGCAACATTGGGCGGGGCTAGGCTATTACGCACGAGCGCGAAATTTACATAAAGCGGCGCAACAAATCATTGCGTTGGGGGCTCTTCCTAATACTTTGTCGGATTTGGTCGCGTTACCAGGCATTGGACAATCGACAGCAGGAGCGATTTTAAGTTTAGCTTTTGACGATTCGCACCCTATTTTGGATGGTAATGTGAAACGTGTTCTCACACGCGTTTTTGCTATTGAGGGATGGCCTGGGCGGCGTGAGGTGGAAAGTGAACTTTGGGCATTGAGTGCAGAACTCACACCACGGGCGCGTTGTGCTGATTATACGCAAGCCATTATGGATTTAGGTGCAACGCTCTGTACACGCTCAAGGCCGCGTTGCATGGCTTGTCCTATGCAATCGCATTGCCAAGCGTATTTAACGCAAACCGTGGCCCATTATCCGCAACGCAAGCCGCCAAAAACATTGCCTGTTAAGCCGATTTTCTTTTTGGTGATGCGTAATGCAGCGGGCGAATGCTGGCTTGAACAGCGACCGATGAAAGGCATTTGGGGCGGACTTTGGAGTTTGCCTGAAATTGATCGAATACAAGACGTTGAAATGTGGTGCAATACGCATGAATTAACGCTAAAAGATCAACACATCTTAGCGGTTCAGCGGCATACGTTTTCACATTATCATTTAGATTACACGCCCTTGCTTTTGACGGTTGCGCAAGATACACCGTCTATTCATTGGCACGCGGCAGCGCAGTGGCAAAAACGTGCGTTGCCAGCGCCCATTAACACACTTTTAACGCAACTTATGACGGAGAATTTTTTATGACACGAACAGTGCATTGTGCAAAACTTGGCATCGACGCAGAAGGCTTAGAATCACCACCCTTTCCAGGCGAACAAGGTGTAGAGATTTTTGAGCGAATTTCAAAAGGGGCATGGCAAGCGTGGCTTGAAAAAGAAACGATGTTAATCAATGAAAACCGCCTTGCCAGCTACGACCCCAAGGCCCGCACTTTTTTAGCCACAGAGCGGCGGAAATTTCTGTTTGAAGGTGATAACGCGATGCCTGAAGGTTATGTACCGCCTGCAAACTAATTTTATTGCGCAACACACTGTGCGTGTTC
>DPKY01000078.1 GCA_003542275.1 Methylococcaceae bacterium
GAGCACAATGCTATTTTTCAATGTATGCCAGCGGGCTATCAAACAGGCGTGGCGGCAAAAGGGGTGCGGCGTATTTTACTCACCGCTTCAGGTGGACCTTTTCGCACCACCCCCATTGAAAATTTAAAAGACGTCACACCCGCGCAAGCGGTAGCCCATCCTAATTGGGACATGGGGAAAAAGATTTCTGTTGACTCGGCCACCATGATGAATAAAGGCCTTGAGATGATTGAAGCGTGTTTGCTTTTCAATATTGCCCCGTCGCAAATTGAAGTGGTTATTCATCCGCAAAGCGTCATTCATTCCATGGTCGATTATGTTGATGGAACGGTGCTTGCCCAAATGGGGTGCCCGGATATGCGCATTCCCATCGCGCACGCGCTCGCCTATCCTGAGCGTTTTGATTCAGGCGCGGCTCCGCTAGACATTTTTGCTGTCAAGCACATGGATTTTGAACCCGCTGATTTAACGCGTTTTCCGTGTTTGCGCCTTGCTTATGAAGCCATTGAAGCGGGGGGAACACATCCTACAGTACTCAATGCCGCAAATGAAATTGCCGTTGATGCGTTTTTAAACGAGAAAATCCGCTTTACAGATATTCCCGTGATCATTGAAAAAACATTGCATCACATTGCTGTCACGCCGGCTAATAGCCTAGATAAGGTTTTGGCCGCTGACCGTCATGCACGCAGTGTTGCCATGCAATTTGTTGAGACCTTAACGCAAACATGAGCTTTTTAAACACCGTATTCTACTTCATTGTTTCAATTGGGGTTCTCGTTGCTGTACACGAATTTGGGCATTTTTGGGTAGCACGACGTGTTGGCGTGAAAGTATTGCGTTTTTCCATTGGTTTTGGCCATGTTCTGTGGCGCTACCAAGCACATCCCCAAGCAACAGAATATGTACTGTCACTGGTGCCACTGGGCGGCTACGTTAAAATGGTAGATGAACGTGAAGGCGAAGTTAGCGCTGAAGATTTACCTGCCGCCTTTAATCGCAAACCGCTACTCGCGCGAACGGCGGTCGTGGCAGCGGGGCCAGTTTTTAACCTCGTTTTAGCGGTCGCACTGTTTTGGAGTGTGCTCGTTATCGGTGAAATGGGCATTAAACCTATTTTAGGCGCCCCTGCACCACATTCTATTGCAGATAACGCTGGGTTTCTTGAAGGCGATGAAATTCTTTCGGTCAATGAAGAAGTGACGCCAACGTGGACGCAAGCCATGTCAAGCATTATGTCCAGCGCCCTTGAAGGTGAGAGCGATATCCACGTCAAAATCAAAAACGCACAGATGTACGAGAGCACAAAAACCTTGCACATTCAATCAAGCGACACGCAAAATCCCGACGCACTGTATGCCGCCTTAGGCATGAAGTTATATTCACCTGCCCTACCCGCCATCATTGGTAAAATTCTCGACAATGGCACGGCAAAAGTGGCCGGATTGCAAGCGGGTGATGTGATTCTTCGCGTGGGTGACACACCTGTCACACAATGGCAACAATGGGTTGATATGGTAAAAGCCAATCCCAATAACGCGCTGCAAATTCGTATTGAACGCGATGGCGTAGAAAGTACATTAACGCTCACCCCCAATGCTGAAGGTAAAATTGGCGCCGCCGTGCACGTCCCCGAGCAGTTAATTAAAGCCTTTCAAGTTCATTATGCGCTCTCGCCGCTTGATGCCATGCCGGCTGCCTTGCGCGTGACCTATCATTACGCCACCTCTACAGTCAAAATGATGGGACAAATGTTTGCTGGGCGGGCATCGCTTGAAAACTTAAGTGGGCCAATTAGCATTGCACAATATGCAGGACAATCAGCAGAAATGGGACTGGTGCATTTTCTCAAATTTATGGGGCTGATTAGTGTGAGTTTGGGCGTGCTGAACTTACTGCCTATTCCCGTGCTTGATGGTGGCCATTTATTTTTCTTTGCTATTGAGGGTTTAAAAGGCTCGCCTGTATCAGAAAACATTCAACTCTTTTTTCAAAAAATGGGCCTGTTTTTACTTGGCCTGCTCATGGCAACGGCCATGTTTATGGATGTTGGACGACTTTTTCACTAATTACACGAGATTATTTACGATGCAAAAATTACTTTTAGGCACTGCCCTCGCCGCCGTGTCCCTACTCGCACAGGCGGATGAAAAAATCATTCGAGAACAACTCACCAAAGCCATGCCAAACTTTACTGTTGATACCGTCAAACCTTCTGTTGTAAAAGGCCTATATGAAGTGAGCATTGGTGGTGACCTCGTGTATGTGTCTGACGATGGAAAATATTTATTTCAAGGACGCCTCATTGATACGCAAACACGCACTGACTTAACGGAAGAAAAATTAAGCGGCGTGCGTAAAATCGCACTTGAGAAAATGGGGGAAGCCAACATGATCAGCTTCAAACCCAAAATTCATTCACATACGGTCTATGTGTTCACCGATATTGATTGCGGTTACTGCCGTAAATTACATTCTGAACTCGATAGCTACTTAGCAGAAGGCATTCAAATCAATTACCTTTTCTACCCACGCGCGGGCAAAGGCTCGGAGTCTTACAATAAAGCCGTAGCGGTGTGGTGTGCAAAAGACAGAAACGCGGCATTAACCGCTGCGAAGAAAGATCAAAAAATTGAAATGAAAACCTGCGATAACCCCGTTGATGCGCACATGGCGCTCGCGGGCGAGTTTGATGTCAAAGGCACACCCATGATAGTGACCGAAAAAGGCACGATTTTGCCTGGCTATTTACCGGCAAAAGAGTTGCTCGAGCATTTAAAAACTGAAAAAAAATAAGCAAGCCGTCTGTCTTTTACTCCACGCCTGTTTGAGAGCACGTTATGTACGAACATTTAGAAACAGCCAAGAATAAAGAAAAATTAAAACGCGTCGTAATCGATCCGGTCTCGCGCGTGGAAGGTCATGGTAAAGTGACATTGTTGCTTGATGAAAATAATCACGTTCAGCAGGCACGTTTGCATATTGTAGAATTTCGCGGTTTTGAAAAGTTTATTCAAGGGCGCCCTTACTGGGAACTGCCTGTCCTTGTTCAGCGTTTGTGTGGTATTTGCCCTGTCAGCCATCACCTTGCTGCCGCAAAAGCAATTGATCAACTTGTGGGCGTCGATCCAAACAATTTGCCTACCTCTGCCACAAAACTGCGCAAGCTACTCCATTTTGGGCAAGTGTTGCAATCACACGCGCTACATTTTTTTCATTTATCCAGCCCAGATTTGCTGTTTGGCTTTGAGAGTGACATTCAAAAACGCTCTATTGTTGCTGTACTCAATGATTTCCCCGATATTGGCTTGCAAGGAGTGAAACTGCGCAAATACGGCCAAGAAGTCATTCGCATGGTGTCAGGCAAACGTATTCACGGCACGGGCGCGATTGCGGGCGGTATGAATAAGGCCTTAAGCAAAGCTGAGCGTGATTATTTACTGACCGATATTGACCAAATTATTGCCTGGGCAGTGAGCGCTGTTGGCCTTGTGAAAACGGTGCATCGCTCAAATCTGCCTTATTACGACCACTTTGGCACCATTCCCTCCAATTACTTGAGTATGGTACAACCTGATGGCGCACTAGAGCTCTATCACGGCGATTTGCGCGTTAAAAATGCTAACGGGGAAACACTCTTTGATCACATGGATTATTGTCGCTACAACGATTATATCCGTGAAGAAGTGCGTTCGTGGTCCTACATGAAATTCCCTTATTTAACCGCTTTGGGTAAAGAAAATGGGTGGTATCGCGTTGGTCCGCTTGCGCGAGTAAATAATTGCGATTATATCAACACACCGATTGCCGAACGCGAACGCGTTGAGTTTAAAGCGCACAGCGGGGAGGCGATGGTACACAGCACGCTCGCTTTTCATTGGGCAAGATTGATTGAATTACTCCATTGCGCAGAAAGTATTCAAGCCCTTCTCCATGATAGCGATGTCTTGCGCCACGATGAGCCTGCTCAAGGTGAGCGGCGTTTTGAAGGCATTGGCGTGATTGAAGCGACGCGTGGAACGCTGTTTCATCACTATCAAGTCGATGAAAACGATATTGTGACCAAGGCGAATTTAATCGTTTCCACCACAAGCAATAACATGGGGATGAACGAGTCTGTGCGTCAGGTGGCCGCTGAGTATTTGTCAGGGCAAACACTCACCGAGACGTTGCTCAACAATTTAGAAGTGGCCATTAGAGCGTATGACCCTTGTTTGTCGTGTGCAACCCATGCGGTAGGAAAAATGCCTCTGCAGCTTGAGCTAATTAACGCAACGGGTGACATCATTGATACATTAGTCAAAAACCACACCGGCGAAATTGCGCGTCCATGATGACAAAACCGATTTTAGTGTTTGGTTATGGCAATGCCAGTCGTGGCGATGATGCGCTGGGTGTGCTCGCTTTAGAATACATTCAAACGCATTTTACACTTGATGCGGTCGAGTTGTTAACGGATTTTCAACTACACATTGAACACGCGCTGGATTTAGAGCAACGTGAGATGGTGTTATTTATCGATGCCAGTGTGAAAAGCGATTGCGCCTTTGCCTTCACTCAACTCACGCCTCAGCGCGATTTAAGTCATACCACGCACGCCATGAGCCCAAGCGCGGTGCTCGATATTTATCAAAGACTCCAAAATAAAGCACCGCCACCTTGTTTTCTGCTGGCTATTGGCGCAGAATGCTTCGGGCTGGGCGAGAGTCTAAGCGACAATGCAAAACGAAATTTTGCCAATGCAACGAAATTGATTGATCAATTATTCAATACATTAACGCTTGAGTGTTGGCAAATGCAGTGTAGTCAATCATTTTGAATGTAAATTAAGGAGACGATATGATTCATTTAGTAGAAGGTGATATTTTACTTAGCCACGCACAAGCGATTGCGCAAGGCGTTGGCATCAATGATCCCATGGATAAAGGTTTAGCCCTTTCACTACATACGCTATATCCCGCTATGCACAAAGATTTTCATCACTGGTGCCATCAACATCACCCACAAGCTGGCGAAGCGTGGGCATGGGTGAGCGCGGAAGGTAAACACGTTGTGAATTTAATTACGCAAGAAGGTGTCGATAGCCACGATCACCGTCACGGCAAAGCGACGTTGACCCATGTTCAACACGCACTCAAAGCACTGGCAAAAATTGTGGAACAAGAACAGTTTACTTCACTAGCGCTTCCCCGCCTCGCAACGGGTGCCGGTGGCTTGGAATGGGCGGATGTTTTGCCACTCATTGAGAAAAAATTGGGACATTTAGACATTCCCGTGTACGTTTACGCGACCTATCACGCCAATCAAAGCGCAAACGAAGCGTAATAAAAGCGTTTATTTTTCTATTTTTTGTAGCGTGTGGGGGTTGTCCTCACACGCTATTTTATTTTTATTCACCTATTTTTGTTCAATGAAACACTTACATTTATTTTTTGTCACCCTCGTGCTCATCAGTTTTTTAGGGCGCGTTGCCCTCAGTTACGCTCGACCTGAAATACTACAGCGCAAATGGCTTACTATCGCGCCGCATATTATTAGCAGTCTCTTGCTTATCTCGGGGATATTGCTTACCGTTGAGGGCGGATGGCTGGCGGGTAATTATGATTGGATTCTCGCAAAAATGGGCGCATTATGTGGCTTTATTGCCCTAGGTAT